>DOON01000096.1 GCA_003514865.1 Clostridiales bacterium | reverse complement strand
AATTGCCCTCCGCTTGTGCATATTCCTTAAGCGTATAAACTCTGTCAGAATACTGTGGGAAAGCACTCAAGATCACACTCTTGTGGCCGCCGGTCATCGTCAGTATTAAATTTGACTGTCCTATAATTTCCTCAGTAAGCTGTCTCGCCCTGTGGTTTGCAATATCTATACCTCTTTCAGCCAGAACGTCTACTGCCTTTCCGTTGGCGCAGTCACCTTCAAATGCACTTATTCCCGCGGATGATACATTGATATTTTCCATGCTGTTTATTTCAATCAACTTCCTGAATATACCCTCAGCCATGCTGCTTCTGCATGTATTTCCCGTGCATACAAACAATATATTCATAAGAACCTCACACGTTTATTGTTTCGCTGGATGCTTTACCCAATCTGTTCATTATTGCTTTTCCCAATCCTTCTTCATCCACTGCCTCGGCAAGTATTACCTCTATTCCCATATGATCGAAATCACGGAGGCACTTAAACAGATTAGACGAAATTGTAAGCGGATTTGTTCTGTCTCCGCATGAAATTGTTACTTTTCCCCGGTAATAATTTTCAGTCTGCACTGTTGACATTATTCCCGCTCTTTTACCTTCAAGCTGCAGCTTTTCATAATCCTCGTTTATTTTGCGCGCAATATCCTCGGCTCTCCCCTTGTATAAAACTACCTTTGCCTTTGGTGAATAGTGCCTGTATTTCTGCCCTGGGGACTTAGGAATTATTTTTTCATCGCTTTTTATAATAGCAGGGTCATATTTGCAATCTCCCAGCACACTTACTATATCCTCCATGGTTATTCCTCCCGGCCTCAATATGACNNAGCCACAGTAGATTCCAAACCTATTTCCGTGCTCCCTCCGTCAATAATCATATCAACCTTGCCCATTAAATCTTCTATTACATGAGAGGCCTCCGTGGGACTCGGTTTTCCTGAAATATTGGCGCTGGGTGCGGCAATTGGCTTACCGCTTTCTCTTATAAGAGCCTTGGCAATCTTGCTGACGGGCAGGCGTATTGCCGCCGTATCAAGCCCTGCTGTTATTTTATCGGATAAAATATTTTTTTTATGTAAAATCATCGTAAGAGGTCCTGGCCAATATTTTTCAGCCAGCTTCACAGCATTGTCAGGAATATCCTCAACCAAATCGTGCAGCTCGTCAAATTCTGCTATATGAACAATCAGGGGATTATCCTGAGGCCTTCCCTTTGCGCTGAATATTTTGTCCACTGCTTCATCATTCAATGCATCTGCTCCTATTCCGTAAACGGTTTCCGTAGGGAACACAACAATACCGCCTCTGTTTATAATCTCTGCCGCTTCCTTTATAATATCCCAGTCAATATTTTCAGGATCCATCTCGACTATCTTAGTTTTAATCATTTCTTCCATTTTATACCTCATTAGTAATTAAGCGGCATCAGCCGCTCGCCTATCGTTTATTATATAATACATTATTACCATAAACAAGGACTTACTTTATTAATATTTTATTTCTGAAATCAAAACTGACACATATATATTTATAAAAGACTGTGGGAGGAAAGATTGAATATTTTATATTACTTTACAGCAGGATTTGTAATAGGGGGAATAGGAACATTCATAGGCGGATTATTATCTCTGATGATAAGCAAGCCAAACGACAGGACCGTATCATGTATGCTTAATTTTGCTGCAGGAATTATGTTATCTGTAATATCTTTTGACCTGATGCCTGAAGCATATGAAATAGGTGGTTTTTTTATAGTAACATTAGGACTTGCATTCGGACTTTTAGTAGTTTTTGCAGCGGAAAAAATGATTCCTGAGCATAAGTTGAGTCGCTTTAAGGGAAAAAAATTAAGCTACATGAGAATGAGCTTGATTATAATGATAAGCATGAGCCTTCATAATTTCCCTGAGGGAATCGCCGTAGGCTCCAGTGCCGTATATTCGGAAAAGTTAGGATTAAAAATAGGTATTCTCATAGCGGCACACGATATTCCTGAGGGAATGAGCGTAGGTATTCCGCTTGTAATGACGGGAGCATCGCCTCTTTCTGTTATTCTCCTTACTCTTTTGACAGGTCTACCCACAGCATTCGGTGCCGTCATAGGCGCTGCACTTGGGGGCATTTCTGAATATTTCATAGCCTTCTGCCTGTCTGCCGCTGCAAGCAGCATGCTTTATGTTTCCTCCAGCCAGCTGATTCCTGAGGCGTATATTCTTAATAGAGGAAGGAGCGGCTCGGTATTTCTTCTGATTGGCTTCATATGCGGATGCTATCTGAGCTATGCCGTATGATTATGCTTCCATATATATGTTTTCATAAATAAGGCTGCTGCTCTCAATGATAGTTTTAAGTTTCTGCAGGTCATTTTCATAAAACCTTATGCAAAGACCACAGCTGGAGCTTATGCTTCTAGGTACAGGTATTATTTTGTATTTTATATCATGTTTCTTTAAAGCAGCTTCCACCTTCATAGCATAGGAGACCGACTTAAACGTCATATAATTGTACTGTTCCATAGATATCCTTTCATCACTTGCTCTTAACAATTCTTTCAATAGTCCTGCTAAAAATTTTATATTATAAGTATATCACACACGCCCAAACAATCTAATGAAAAAAAGTTATATTCCGATGACGGAGTATAACTTTTCGTAATATATAAAAATGGTTCAAAATTACATTTCATCTAAAGTAAGGCCGTAGCCTTCAAAAAACTCATCCATAAAGATTCTGACATCCTGCCTGTCCATGCTATCCATTTCTTTCTGCAATGTCTGCTTAGCTTTAACAAATTCACGATTTCCGGACTTTTCCTCTTCAATGCACTTAATGTACGCGCTTATTTTATCAGCAGCCTTAATCGTCTTCCATATGTCCGAATCCTCTTCCTTTGGTATGAGGGCAGGCTCATATACCTCATGAAAATCCTCCGGAAGCA
>DOON01000136.1:14157-14515 GCA_003514865.1 Clostridiales bacterium | reverse complement strand
GGAAAGAAGACTGTTGCAGAAGGAAAGGATTTGACCGCAATCAAGTATATTATCGGAACTGGAGGAGCCCTAACAAGGCTTCCCGGCAAAATGGAAATACTTGAAAAGATAAAGCACCACGGCAAGGAGCAGGAGCTTTATCCAACAGAAGCTGCAAGGGTGCTAATTGATGAAGATTATATATTTTCATCTTTAGGAGTGCTATCCAAGAGTTATCATGAGGATGCTCTCAGATTAATGAAAAAAAGCTTAAGAATAGGAGAATGAAATGTATCCTAAATTGGTAATAGATTTAAAAAAGGTTAAGAACAATCTTGATAAAACAATAGATATGGTAAAAGGTGCAGGCTGCTCTCTA
>DOON01000136.1:13652-14054 GCA_003514865.1 Clostridiales bacterium | reverse complement strand
AAGAAATTTACCATGCTGTTGAAGAGATACTTAAACTTTCAAATATTGAGCTTTTCGGATTGGGAGTAAATCTCACATGCTACGGAGCTGTTATACCGAAAAAAGAAAATCTATCCGTTCTTGTTGAAACAGCGGAAAAGATAGAAAATAAATTCAACATTAAACTAGAGATGCTTTCGGGAGGCAATTCAAGTTCGGTTTATTTAATCGGCAAAAATCAGCTTCCAGAGAGAATAAATAATTTAAGAGTAGGTGAAGCATTCCTGCTGGGAGATGAAACTGCTTACAGTGAGATGCTTGACAGCTTCTACGTTGATGCATTCACATTAGAAGCTGAAATAATTGAATTAAAAGAAAAACAATCAGTGCCCGTGGGAGAAACAGGAGTTGATGCCTTTGGCA
>DOON01000136.1:257-13596 GCA_003514865.1 Clostridiales bacterium | reverse complement strand
TGCATCCTATAGACTCTGAAATATCCGAATTGGGCGCAAGTTCTGACCACTTGATTTTAAATGTGGACAACACAGGTAACAGATACAGTGTAGGAGATACAGTTAAATTCAAGTTAAGCTATTCAAGTTTACTAAGAGCCACAACAAGCAGCGCATACGTGGAAAAAGAATATATATATTAAATAGTTAAGGCGTACCTCAAAATAATGAGGCACGCCTTTTTAATAAGAATCTATCCTATGCCATAATATCTTCTTCCCGAGCTTGAACTGCTTTCCATAGCTTCGGGTATTTTACAACCAAAGCCTCCTGCTGAGTTCCTACTTAAATTCATCGTAACCTGAAACCTGTAAAGAAGACTTTTGAACTGTGAGGGCCTATGTACCTTAATTCCGCGGAGCGGCTCGGACATGCTGCTCTGAGATATTTTAATTCCTTTTTCCTGGTACCTGCACAGGATGTGAGACAAATCATTTCGTATTTCCGAAGAACGTACAATAATTTCTCTGATTCCACAGCTCAGTATAAAATCCGCAGAGGGCATATCCTGAGGGAAGACGCACCATCTGTTATCATACTTTCCCTGTTCTTTTGCTCTTCCGCTCATTCTTTCCGAATCAAGCATGAAAACCGGAGGAGCATCATCCCTTATTCTCAAGGAGTTTAATACCTCGGCGCCTGAATACAAAGCAGCAGCAATTTCCTGCACATCAACAATCATTGATTCACGGCTTGGTGCATTTACACCGTTGTATAGTGGTATTGGTCTGAAACCCATTTCTGCAAGTGCAAGGCCTTCCTCAACCCCTTTTTTCCCGGGCAAGTCAACTATTATCATGGTATTATACACAGCGGAGGAAATCCAATTTATTACGGGTATTTCCGGTGGTGCGGAAATTTGTCCCGATGGTTCATTTACAAATAACGCGGGTTTAGCCCACTGAGCCCACAACGCATTATCGGGAGCCCATATTTTATAGGTTGATAAATTATCCTGCATAAGGTGCCTCCTTTGACACTAAAATAGGTATGTCCTTTGCCTTGTCGTCAATTCTTCTATAAGGGCTTATTCTTCCGTAAAAGCCGGCGCATTTTCCGTCTACGGTAAATACTCCGATGCACAGATGATATTCCTCTCCGTCAGGGGTTATAAGGGGACGGCTGTTGAACATGCGCTGTGCAATCCAATCCTTCGGGTGACTGTGAGCTGATTTCTCAATCATTCGCAATTCCTTTTCCGGTAAGACACCTCTTATGGAAATTCCCTCACCAACACGACCCAGGGCAGGCTTATAAATCCAAGATCCGTCATTTGATTTTATCGATTTTGGATTTATTGTTTCGGGCAATAATTCCTTCCATGTCGGTATATCGGTATCTAAATTATCCCAAATCAATGGCAATCTTTTTGACTGGGCAAAAATTGCGACCGAGTGATTGCATGATACAGTCTCACAATCATAATATCCGTCCCGGCTTGATTTGTTCGGGAGGTTGGCCAGCCATTCCAAGGGGAAAAATCTGATTATTCCGTCTATTTCTCCTTCTCTGCCTTTTATGATGCTGTATGCCTTTTTATTTTTCCATTTAATGTGGTCAGGCGCGGCAAAGACTGTTCTGAACCCGCCGCGGTCAAAGTAATCGCCTAAAAACTGCATAACCTGACGATCATCGGAATACGCGGTAGCATGAATCAATGCTACTGTTCCACCGGGTTTAATTTTTGTTTTAAATGATTCTAAAAGCCTGTCTGCAACGTTGTTGAAGGAGATGTATCCTCCAAAGTACTCACTTGCGATTTCAGGCATTATAGAAGATTCAGGAAATCCTCCCGGAACGACGCTGTTCACTTCAGATACTGCCCAGCCTGTTTCCGTGGGATGAAAATCAAACCTCATCAGCCTTACATTTTTCTCCCTGTTGTATCCGGACAGCTTGTTTAATGATTTATATATTTTGTGAGGAATGCCCAATTCTTTAGCTAAATGAACCTTATGTATGAGCTCTTCCTCCATCAGGATTGTTTCTTCGGATAATTGTTCAGCCCAGCTCGCTAATTTTTTTGCTGTTTCATGCTCCAGTAGAACAGCATGTTTTGAAACAGTGCTGTGGTCTTCAACCTGAGGATCCCATTTATATGCTTTAAAAATTACGTTGTATCTGTAGTCAGAATACTTTCCAAGCGGAATTGGTAATATTTTAATTGATTCAGTCATAATTTCTCCTATGAAACAAATAGCTTTAATATATTGCTGTAAAGTCCTGTGTACTTAATAGACGGAAGAGCTATAACTATTGCAATTGAAAAAATCACATAAAAGATGCTTAAAAATGCAGATGCAGGCAAATTGCTGCGGTAATCCCCGTAATCCATTTCAGACTTGGAAATATAGTATATTTCAATTACAAGAACAAGCAGAGCCAAAAACAAAACAGGCCATCCGTCCATAAACTCTATTGTTGTCATGCCGAATGATGTCCAATCTCCGGCAGAGGCCCTTCCCAGGATTATACCGCTTCCCAGCAGGTAACCGCCGATTCTTGTTCCGCAGCCGATATCCCGCTCTACGGTAATACGTTCAAATATATTGGCAAATTTGTTGATTATCAGGCATAATGCAAACCATGTCCACATGCCTAGTCCTCCCGCAAATACAACACACCACCAGCCGGGACCGTCTCCTATGTTCGCTCCCGAATAAATTACTGTCGCTGCAAGGAAGCTTCCTGCCACAGGTGGCAGCACAGCTTTGTTTGCGAGATTCAGTCCGTCATCAATCCACGATATATCAAAAAGCAATGATGTAATCGTAAGGCTGAAATAAATCCACGCAAATCCCATCAACAGATAAAAAAGAATGTATACAGGATCTCCCACAACATCAAAGGATGCCAGTGCTCCCAGCGTAAATAAAATTATTAACGAAGAAATGACAGGTAAGGCCATAAATATATTTCTTATTAACTTAACTCTTTCAGGCGGCCAGGAATCGAATGAAGAACCATACCATAATTTAAAGAATTTATATGAAAAATAACTCGACATATAAATAATTATCAATTCTGTTCCGGACATTACACACCTCCGCACATTTCAATTTAATGCTGCATATGAAATTCTTAAGTACATTTTATAACATAACGATATGGAAAATCAATACAAAAATTCCATATAAAAAAGAAAAAAGGTGCTGCGACATAGCCTGCACCTCTTGTATTTTTTCGTCCTTGTTATTCTTTTAAGATTCCCGGTTTTTCTTGGTTACTGCCTTACTTCCTCTATAGATTTAACAATGCTGTGTGTGATTGGTTTCCATTCAATTCTCTTGTACAGTGCCACTATTGAAATCGGAATGTAAGTGAAGATGAACAGAGGAAATGTGAACATATATTTAATTTTGTTCCAAGCTGTTGAATTGATTTTATTCCACTCTGTTAAGGTTGTTATGAAGCCTATGGCAAACAACACAGAGTATGAATTAACGCCGGACATTATTATGGCTCCCGAGGTCTCCTGTATTATTTCAGGATATATTTCAATGTTTATTAAACCAATCGTAAGAAACATAAGGTTTATGCACACACTTAACAGAGATAAAAACAGTGCCGGACATATGGTTACAAACATGTCGTAGCATGAGAAGCTTTTCTTTGTGAAAATACTTTTAAACAGCTCCTTTCCATACTTGCCGAATACCTGGTAAAAACCCTTTGCCCATCGAAGTCTCTGATGCCATGACTGCTCAAACAGATAAGGCTGTTCGTCGTACAATACGGCTGCTCCGCAATAACCTATGATTTCTCCCTGTATTACATTATCTACTGAAAATTCAATATCTTCAGTAAGTAAATGATGCTTCCATCCGTTGTTCTTTCTGATTATTTCATTGCTTACCATAAATCCCGTTCCTGAAATTGCACAGCTTGTGTTTAGTATCATTCTGGAGTTGTTCAGGTACTTCGCCTCTCTTAAAAACCAAAGAGAATAACCGGCGGACAGCCAGTTTGTATCATAGTTCTTGGAATTACGGTAGCTTGTTACTATTTTGTATCCGTTGTCAAACACCTTGTTCATTTCGGCGATGTAATTTTCATCCAGAAGATTATCTGCATCAAACACAAAGTAACCATCATATTTTTTTGAGCTGTTCATAATAATCTTGAATGCATAATCTAATGCGTAGCCTTTGCCCACATACTGTCTGTTGAATCTTTCAAAAACAGTTGCTCCGGCAGCACGTGCCACGTCAGCAGTATTGTCGGTGCAGTTGTCCGCAACCACATATATGTCAACGAGAGATGAAGGATATTTCTGCTTTTGAATACTCTTTATAAGATGAGCGATAACAGCACTTTCATTTCTTGCGGCAATAACCACCGCATAGGGATGATTGCTGCTCGCTTCAAGAACTTTTTCCTTTCTGAACAATCCTACCAGCACATAGTAAAACTGGTAAAAATAAAATCCTGTAAATAAAATAAATATAACTATATTGAATATGCTAATAAACGATAACAATTTATAACCTCCATATTTTTGTCTACCCTTTTGCTTTGTAAGTATATCATCTCTACAAATCAAATCAATTAAGGATTTCTTAACATTCGTTTAATTTTCAACGAAAAGACTATACAGAATCCGTAACGTGAAGGTATTAATTATTATTTCGCTATTCAATATTTTTATGCTTTTTCATATTGCCTTAATATGTCATTGTTATTGCTAAAGAAAATTTCTGAGGAAATCACTTGCTGTTAAGTATAGTTGAAACTTTATTTTTAATTTTTTTTAAGTCAGCAATTGTGCTGTCAAATATCCCGGATTTTACGATACTCAATGTCAGCATCAATACAAGAGGACCTAGCACAGCACCCCAAATGCCGGAAAATTGGAGTCCCACATAGGTGCTGGCCAAAGCCGCCAGCGGGTGCAGTCCTGTTTGACTTCCAACAATCTTAGGCTCAATAATTTTTCGAATAAGGAAAAATGCAATTCCAATAACAACTAGATAGATTCCTTTATTAATTTCGCCTCCGGCTATGGCAAAAATACCCCAAGGCAAAACAACTGCAATTGTGCCGATGATGGGCAGCAAATCTACAATGCCTAGACAAAATGCAATTAGCAGGGCATAGGGTTGCCTGATTATTATCAATGCTATATACATGAAGATGAAGGCAAACAAAGCAAGCAGTATCTGAGATTTTAAGTATCCTCCCAATGCAGAGAAAATGGAGTTTTTTATAATTGAGAAAAATTCATTATTTTTACGTCCAAGATACTTTTTAGCCCATAAAGAAATTTGATTATAGTCCGCAATAATAAAATAAGCCGCTAGTATGGAAATAATAAAGTTAACAAAGAAATTGCCTGCCATTGTTGTTATGAGGTTGGTGGCGTACAAAAGGTGGTTTAACATATTCTTACTGAAAGCCTGTATAGATTTAACAAGGTTTTCTTCAAAATCAGCAAGTAAATCTANNTAATATCGTTAAGCTCGTCCATTATAATGCTGCGATTAGCCAGTATATAATTAACCAGGGATATTGCTTCAATAACAATGGAGTAAAGAAGAATTCCAATTAAAGAAAATACAATGATGAATATCAGCAAATCAAGAATAATCGCAGTCACCTTGCGGGAGATTCCAAGCTTTTGGTGGAGCTTGTTTACCAGGGGGTTGACTATTGCCGCCACTATGAATGCAATCACTAAAGGCAGCAGCAGCCTGATAGCCTTAGGGAGTATGAAAAAAATAAAAATGACACAAAAAATTGCAATAATGCATCGCAATAATAATCTTTTATAAAGTGTCTTATCAGAATTGTAGTTAGAAGTAGACATTTTAAGACCTCCTTTGATACTATTAACTATACACTATTGATATTATCAGGGTCAACTGCAAAGATTAAACAGTAATGTATTCATATGAGACAAGCAATTTATTATTTTCATTAGAAATTTTTTAAATCCTTGTGAAACATTTAATGTTATTTTATTGCGTCAGAAGGAAGTGGATGTTGTGCAATTAAATAATTTTATAGAAGAATATAGAAATATAATATATAATTAAAACCAGGATGTTGAAAAACGAATATAAATTTAGAAAATGCAACGAAGGTATCATGAACGAAGTAATTGAAATTTTTTTATCGAAAGGGGAGTATTAGTATGAACATCAGCTATTTACAAAAGCTTTTATCAAGAATAGATGAAATAAAAATAATCGGCAAAAAATCAGAAATCAAGGGTATTGTTTGCAATGTCGCAGGAGTAGTGAGATATGAGAAACAATTGCGTCTTATTATATTTGAATATGATGAACAATATTGTGAACAAATAGAAGAAAGGGAAATATCTGAGCTTTGCAATACAAGACAGACACCTGCAACTAACAGGATCTTATTAAAGAGTAAAGAAATGGTTACTCGGCACTTTGGATTTATACGGAATGTAAAAATTGGTGACTTAGAATTTGAAGTAAGCGGGTCTGAGAATCGTCGTCTTAATATTCAGGATGGTGAAAGCATCTTGTTTCTATCTGAATTATTAAGAAATGGATGGGAACCTGATGGAGTTAACTATCAAAATATTAATACGTTGTTTTTAAACAGCATTGAGTTAGTCGGTGATTTTGATAAAATACCTGATTTTAAAGGGACATCCTTACACTTTATTATGAACAAAGATAGTGTTTCATATTTAGCGGAGCTTCCTGTTACTCTTACTGTAAACGGAGAATATCCTAATAAGCTATGGTTTAAAAATAAAGAAACAGGTGAAGAAAACTGGACTCAAATAAACAGGGTTTATCTTATGAATATGTGGGATGAAATGGAAAAGACATTCTCCTCACCGAAGCTTTTAGAGCAAATGACTAAAGAGCAGATTGATACGGCAAAAAAAGATTTTGAAGAAAGGTTTGCAGATATCTGCCCCAAAGATATGTGCTATCCGGTTGTCGAATATGAATGTGAAGAATACATTTCACTTCAGTTTTATACGAAAGAANNAAGAATACCTTGAATCGGTACCTGTTCATAAAAGCGGCAGCAGTATGGGATTCATAATGAGTGCTGAAAAGTCAACAGGAATTTTAGGAATGAAGCTGAAAGCTGCAATTATACAGGAACCGGTTCCGGCAGACACAATCAGCATCGAAGCAGAATTGTTTCAATATTACAAGACCATGACTCCTGACGATATTGTAATATAGGAAAATATGAATGAAATATTTCCATATAAGGGAGTTGTTTTATATTGTTAGGTATAGGATATTTAAAATGTCGAATTTTATATTTTTAATAATTGCCAAAAATTATTGCAAAGCACTGCAATATAATGTATAATTTAACAATAATACAATATAATAACAAAATAATAAATGCTTTAAGTCAGCAAGTCAGTAATTAGTTAGTAGAATGATCAACGTTATACAAGGGTATTGTCCTTGGAGTTGGAAAAAACAGCTTCAACCCTGAGTGATATGTTACACGTGAGGAAATTGCAGTAATGCTTTCAAGATTCATAAAATATACGGAAATTGAAATGAAATCAGAGGATACAGCGACCTTTGATGACTTAAATCTGGCAAGCACATGGGCAATTGATGAGATTGATGATTTGCAGAGATTTGGCATTATAACCGGCAAATCAGGCAATAAATTTGACCCGTTTGCGGAAACCACACGCGGCGAAATTTCAACCATGCTTTATCGCCTTATTAGAATAGCAATAAACAACAGCATAAAATAAACAAATTAAATTGAAGAAGATAAGGGAGCAGAGTAATCTGCTCTCTTATCTTTGGAAATTAAGATGAAAAAGCAGGCATTGACTATTTTGGTGGTATATATTATACTATAAACAATAATAATTAATTGGGAGTGAGTTACAATAATGGACGATGACGGTATAAGTCAGGTCATAATATTAGTTTTGCTGGTGCTGATGTCCGCATTTTTTTCTGCGGCAGAAACGGCATTCATCAATTTCAGCAGAACAAGAATAAAGAATTTTTCTGATTCAAGCAATAAAAAGGTAGATTTAGTACTTAAGCTGGATGATAATTACGATATATTGATGTCAACAATACTCATCTTCAACAATATTGCAAATATTGCGGCAACTTCTCTGACAGTGTTTATTTTCTCAGGGCATTTCAAAAATAATGGAATTGTATTTTCAGCGATTATTGCTGTGTTTATAATTTTAATATTTGGAGAATTGCTTCCAAAGGGGTTGGCTAAATTTGCACCTGAAAAGGTCGCTATGTTTTCAGCTTCTATAATGAATGGGATGATTCTTATTTGTACACCTGTTAATTGCATTCTTTCAGGCCTTAAGGATACAATGGGGAAGATATTTAAGTCTGAAGCACTTCCTTCCATTACGGAGGATGAGCTTATCAATATGATTGATGAAGTAGAAAATGAAGGTGTAATTAATAAAAACGAAAGTGATTTGATTAGGTCGGCTATTGAATTTAATGAAACAGTTGTGGAGGATATTTATACTCCAAGAATCGATATAGTAGGAAGCGNNTTAAGCGGTTATTCAAGACTCCCGGTATTTAAAGGAGATATGGATAACATTGTGGGAGTATTGCATGAAAAGGACTTCTACCATGCTTTAAGCCGTAAGGAAAAAGATATTAGGAAGATCGTTTCACGTATTTTGTATGTAACACCTAATAAAAAGATTTCAGAGCTGTTAAAGGAGCTTCAGGTTTCGAAGGCACACATGGCTGCTGTTATTGACGAATATGGTGGTACTGAAGGCCTTGTGACCATGGAGGACATCATAGAGGAGCTTGTGGGCGAAATTTGGGATGAGCATGACGAAGTGGTTGAATGGTTCAATAAAATAGGGGATGATAAGTTTCTTATTTCATGTAACGCTGATATTGACGATATGTTTGAGCTGTTCGGATTTGAGCCTGATGATGAACTGGATGTTACGACGGTAAATGGGTTTATTACGACTTTGTTTGAAGAAATTCCGGAGGTTGGAGGACGAATTGTCTACAAAGATTTGGACATTACGGTAACTAAGGCGGAAGCGAAAAGAGTTTTGGAAATACAAGTTGAAAGAATAGATAAAGAAAGAATTATTATGGTGTAATTAATAGATATATTTAAAATAGAACAAACATACTATATAGTATNNCGGGAATATTGAACAAGCTGTCATATGCAATTAAACCTGTCGTCAGATATCTTTTCAAAGAGGTGCAGGATGACAGCAAAGCGGTAAATGCCATAATCATGACCCTGGCTGCAAATATGCTCGGCATAGGGAATTCGGCAACAGCATTCGGAATTAAGGCAATGCATGAAATGCAGCTTTCAAACAGGGATAAAAGCACGGCAACCAATGCGATGTGCATGTTTATAATCATAAATGTTTCATCCATACAGCTTATTCCTATGAACATCATAAAGCTTCGCGCGGACTCCGGAGCTGCTGTGCCGGGGGATATTATGCTGCCAACTATTATGGCAACCGCTATTTCAACTGCAGCAGCAATAGTCGGGGCAAAATATTTTGAAAGGAAGGAAAGAAGATGAATGAGGCTGATTTGATTCTTCCCGCAATTATTGNNCGGAATGGTTAAAAATGTTGACATATATGCAGTGTTTGTGGAGGGTGCGGCTGAAGGTGCAAAGACAGCTCTGAAGATATTTCCATATATATTGGCGGTTATTTTTGCAATAAATCTGTTTGTTCAATCAGGTGCGGAAAAATTTATAGTAAGGCTGCTGATGCCGGTAACTTCAGTGGTGGGGTTTCCGCCGGAGCTTCTGTCTCTTGCAATAGTAAAGCCGCTTTCAGGCGGAGGCTCATTAGGGGTATTTCAAACAATACTTCAACGATACGGGCCGGATTCATATATCGGAAGAAGTGCTTCAATACTCATGGGGTCGTCGGAAACAATATTCTATACAGTGGCTGTTTATTTCGGTTCTGTAGGCATTAAAAATATAAGGCACACAGTCAAAGTTGGTTTGCTTGTGTACGGCCTGTCTATTTTTATATCACTTGCTATATGCAGTTTAATGATGTGATGCTTCGTTTTGCCAGAATGAAAAAACACCA
The DNA here is from genome assembly GCA_003514865.1 of Clostridiales bacterium. The sequence continues at coordinate 3,497 of DOON01000136.1, read as the reverse complement.
AGGAACAACAGTATATCACCTATGCTGATTGTTTTGGCAAACGGATAGGGAGGAGGAAGTGTTATAATGTCACATAAAAATTTGAACTTTGTATCTTCTGTCAAAAGTGAATGGATTAAATCCTGTCCTGTCTGAAGATATAATTTTTTTGCTTCGGTATTTGCCAGAATATCTGATACAAGAACAGGCATTTTAAAATCGTTTGAAGCAATGGCTATGAAGTTCAGAATTGTTCCAATAAGAAAGAGCTTCATATATGGCTTCTTTATATTTAACAATGTAACAAGGAATATTGCAAAATAAATCATCCAGTTGAGAGATAAAATTTTCAATAAGCTGCTTTCACTGAAATTTTTATATAAAAATTCAGCAGTAATTTCCATTACTGCTGCTATTATTAATATCTGATAACCTTTTATAACTATGTTAATATCTCTTACATTAATCTTTTTCTTGCGAAACAACAACACTATTATTGAAATTACAGATGTAATTATTATTTCCGGGAGCATATTTCACCTATTCTGATAAATTATAATATGTATTTCTTAAAGCTGTTATCGAATCATCAATTATATCAGGATTAAATTGTGTTCCTGCATTTTTTTTCATTTCGCTTAATGCATCCTCCAGGCTCAGAGAATGTCTGTAGGGCCTGTTGGTAGTCATTGCATCAAATGAATCCGCTATGGTAAGTATGGAGGTTTCCAAAGGTATGTTGTTATGGCTAAGGCCGTCAGGATATCCCTTACCGTCATTTCTTTCGTGATGGTGGCGTATAATATCGGAGATATTAGCCAGATAGCTTAAATCAGCAACAATTGTTGCTCCAATTTCAGTGTGAGATTTAATTGCTTCAAACTCCTCATCCTTTAATCGCTCCGTTTTATTCAATATATTTTTATCAATTCCAATTTTTCCTATATCGTGCAGCAGAGCGGCACTTTTTATTACGTCAATTTTACCTTGGGGAAGCCCAAGCTGTTTTGCAATTGCTTCAGAATATGCACTGACACGCAGGGAATGCCCGCTGGTGTAAGGGTCACTGGCTTCAATTGCACGAACTAATACGTTCATGGTGTCAAAATAATTTTTCCTCATGTCAAGGTAAAGCTTGAAGGTGTATCTTGCAAGAAGCAATGGGATAAAAAATAACAGCAATCCGCCGATTCCGTAGCTGTTGTACGAAAAGGCGAGAACGATACCTAAGAGACCCACAAGCACAACATTAATCATCATTGAAAAAAAATTGCTGCTCCATACATAAGAAAATTTTTCTTTCAATAATATGGACATAAGCTCCGACATAAAAAAGGTATTTAATAAAATATATGTAACTAATGCGGCAGCACCGGCAATTGGATTGTAAAATTCAAAACCTACATTTATAATGCTGTTAAAAAAATTATAAACCATACCTGACATTCCCGCATTTATGGCATATTGGCTTATGTTGAACAGGGTTTTATAAATGGGACTATTGAACAGATGAACTCANNAGCTATGCCGACAGCGTTTATAATGGCTGCGGTCAACGGGTTTGTCAGCAGTATAGCTGAAAATCCCAAGGCAAAGCTTACAGATACGGCGCCGACTTTAGGCAGCAATATCAAAAAAGTTTCTGCAATTGCCGAGAGAACGGAAAACACAACGAGCAGAACGTAATCATTCACGGTATAAGTATTGAGCAGATAAACCATCATTATTAATGCCGTTACTGACAATACCGAGATATATGCGTACAGTGTTGTGTTTTTATTTTTTTTATTTTTCTTATCTTTTGTATCTTCTATATTTTTCTCCATAGCTTGTCCTTTTATAATGAAGGGCTGACTTTTATAAATAACTGATTAGATCCAGCTGAATCCAGCGCCAGCTGCTAAAACTAATGCTACTAAAGAAGCTATTATAGGCATTATTTTTTTCATGTGAAAACCCTCCAACAGACAATCTCTGCTCATCTCGCTATTAGAACAGGAAGGTTTCGCTACGCTATTTTTTTGAAGCTATATGCAGTCAGCCCCGTCATTCTTTTATAAATAAACAGATTTTTCTGTTTATGGCGTTAAGTGTTGCTTTAATGGTTGAATCAATTTTATTGCTTTGGAGAACTGCCGAGCCTATGAGCATGTTCTCACGGCCACGGTCGATATATGTTACCGCAGAAAGCATTACATCCTTGCCGGCCACATGGGCGGATTGAATATCATCAACAATGAAGCAATCAAGGTCAACAGCTTTTTTAATGGCATTGAGAGTGGAGTTGGCAGCAATAACAAGAGTGTTTTTTTCGGATTTTATTCCTTCTGCTTCACCCACATATTCTTTTTCATCCCATGTAAGCTTTGTGCTTATTTTAATTCTGTCTGAAGTTATTTCATTTGTATAGCCTGCATAAAACAGTCTAAAATCGGAATTATGNNGAGCCACGCTAATTACTTTATAATCAATGTCTATATTAAAGTGAGATAATAAAGCGGTTCTTATATCCCTAACTATTTGCTTCGAGTGGCGGCTGCTGTCGGAAAGGACGTGTATTTCGGTAATAATATTGTTTGAATCAGTAATAATTTTACATGATATAACAGATTTGATATTGGCTAAAAAATATTCAATTTCTTCAAATTCCATGCTAGTCCTCCAAATCTTTTACTAATATGATTATAATATAAGATTTTTGGAATTTCAACAGAAATATAGAAGATTGTATTATATTTTTAAAAAATTGTAAATATTATTAAAATTAACATATAATTTGTCGAAGTTTAGCATAAAGTTATAATTATGTTTAATAGTGGCTGAAGTATTTAAGTAATCCGGCATATATTGCCCATGCCGTTTTTTCTTGATATTCATCAGATATTAGTTTTTTTTCTTCTTCAATATTAGATAAAAAGCCGCATTCGATAAGAACTACGTCTGCCTTGGTATCATCCATAATTTTTATATCCTTTCTTACTTGGGGAACTCTTTTATTATTTTCATCCAATATGCTTTTTAGAGATTCCTGTAATATATCTGCAGCAATTTTACCATTGGCATTGTTGTTTTGGTAAAATACATGAGCACCGTAATATTGCTTTTGTGGAAATGAATTAAGATGGATTGAAACAACCAAATCTGCATTAGATTCGTTAATCATTTTTACTCTGTTTGTCAAATCTTCATTTTTCTTTGCCCGTACGGTTTTAGACTTTAAAGAGTACAGCCCCTCATCCTTGTATCGTGTCATTTCTACAT
>DOON01000136.1:0-197 GCA_003514865.1 Clostridiales bacterium | reverse complement strand
CATCACCGCTTGCACCCTGATCCATGCCTCCATGCCCGGGGTCTATGAGTATTTTTATTTTTTTGACCTGTTCTTTTCCTGATGCATCAATTGTCTCTGTGGTCTTGCTCATATATGAAAATAGTGACAGTAGCATTACGAATGTCAATGCTAATGAGAATACTATGTTCACTCTTTTAAAAATTTTTTCCATCATT
>DOON01000008.1:337-5835 GCA_003514865.1 Clostridiales bacterium | reverse complement strand
AAAAGAAAACTGGTTTGATTTCGACGTTGTAATTGCAACTCCGGATATGATGGGCGTTGTTGGTAGACTCGGTAGAGTGTTAGGTCCTAAAGGATTGATGCCGAACCCGAAATCAGGTACAGTTACATTCGATGTAGCTAAGGCTATTTAAGAAATTAAAGCAGGTAAGGTTGAATACAGACTTGATAAAACAAACATTATTCACGTTCCTGTAGGAAAGAAATCTTTCGGTACTGAAAAATTAGTTGATAATATCAAAACAATAATACAGGCTATAGTAAAAGCTAAACCTGCTGCAGCAAAAGGAAAATATCTGAAAAGTTGCGTAGTAGCTAGTACAATGGGCCCTGGACTAAAGCTGAACACATCAAAATTAGCTGAATAGTTCAAGTATTAGTTGGAACGGTTAGACAGTTAGGACCGAATTATAATAAAAGCGAAAATTAAATAAACCGCAGACAGTTGGTACTCTCAGAGTTTAAATATCCAACCGAGGTGAGATAATATAAATTAATTTCTCTTCGTCTGCGGAGAGATTTTCTATTTTTCAGGATAACCTTACAAGGAGGTGTATATAAATGAATCAATCAGTTTTAGAACAGAAAAAACAGGTAGTCAGCGATATAGCAGATAAGCTAAGAAGTGCTAAATCAGTTGTATTGGTTGAATATAAAGGATTGTCGGTTGAGAAAGCTACTGAGCTGAGAAATAAGTGCAGAGCAGCAGGTGTTGAGTACAAAGTGTACAAGAATACTTTAATGCGTTTCGCGTTTGAGGAATTAGGATACGAGGATATTACTCCGAACCTGGAAGGACCAAATGCAATAGCAATGTCTTTCGATAACGAAGTGAGCGCTGCAAAGGTTACAAATGACTTTGCAAAGACAAGCAACGATACAGTAGTGCTTAAGGCCGGTATAGCTGAAGGTAAAGTATTGAATGCCGATGAAGTAAAAGCTTTGGCAAATGTTCCTACAAGAGAAGTTCTTCTTGGACAATTGGCCGGAGTATTACAAGGAAATATCAGAAACCTTGCTTATATGCTTGATCAGATCAGCAAGAAAAATGAAGAAGTGGCATAAACTAAAAATCAATCAGTAAAATATTAAAAAATCAAATCGAAAAATTAATTATAAACCAGGAGGTATTTTAAAATGGCAAGTGAAAAAATCACAAACTTTGTTGAAGAAATAAAGAAGTTATCCGTATTATNNTAAAATGGCAAGTGAAAAAATACTTAATTTTGTAGAAGAAATTAAAAAATTAACAGTACTAGAATTAAATGAATTAGTAAAAGCAATCGAAGAAGAGTTCGGTGTATCAGCAGCAGCTCCTGTAGCGGTTGCAGGTGCAGCAGCAGGTGCAGCAGCTCCTGTTGAAGAAGAAAAAACTGAATTTGATGTAGTTCTTACAAATGCAGGTGCAGGCAAAATCAAAGTTATCAAAGTAGTAAGAGAGTTAACAGGACTTGGCTTGAAAGAAGCTAAAGATGCAGTTGACGGAGCACCTACTACATTGAAGTCTGCTGTTTCTAAAGAAGAAGCTGACAAGATGAAAGCTGCGTTAGAAGCTGAAGGCGCATCAGTAGAAATAAAATAATCCAACAATTGACAATGTAAAAGACTTTACTTAAGTAGAGTCTTTTCTTTTTGAAGGGGTTTGACAGGTGGATGGGATTGTTGTCACAAAAGTAAGAAACTTATGTATAATTTCCATAAAAATGTGCACACTAGTTATGTTTATTGTCCGAAGGATGCAATTTATGGAAATGTGCGGAAATATTAAATATTTTTAAAATTTATATTGACAGAAAAATTTTATGGTGATAATATATTATATTGCCATGAGCATAAATTGTTGGCATAAAATTTGTATGCCAAAAAAATAATTAAGGGGTGAAAAGATGCCGCATCCTGTGAAAATAGGTAATAGAGTGAGGATGACTTACTCTAAAATTAATGAAGTTTTAGACTTGCCGGATTTGATTGAGGTTCAGAAGAGATCTTACGATTGGTTTCTCTATGAAGGACTGAAAGAGGTTTTTGAAGATATTTCCCCAATCGAGGATTATACAGGCAATTTAATTCTGGAGTTTGTGGATGATTCTTTATATGGAGAGCCTAAATTCAGCGAAGTTGAATGCAAAGAAAGAGATGCAACATATTCAGTTCCTTTAAAACTCAAAGTAAGACTTATTAACAAAGAAACTGGAGAAATTAAAGAACAAGAAACATTTATGGGTGATTTCCCTCTCATGACTGAAAGAGGAACATTCATTATAAACGGAGCAGAGCGTGTTATTGTAAGCCAGTTGGTGAGATCTCCGGGCGTATATTACAACATGACGAGAGATAAGGTCGGCAAGGAATTGTATGAAGCTACGCTTATTCCCAACAGGGGAGCATGGCTTGAATACGAAACCGATTCCAACGACATTATATATGTGAGAGTTGACCGTACAAGAAAGCTTCCTGCAACAGTGCTTGTAAGAGCCATGGGCCTTTCAACAAATTCTCAGATAATAGAGACCTTGGGAGAAACAGAGCAGCTTTTGAAAACTCTTGAGAAGGACAACACTGCCAATTCGGATGAAGCCTTAATCGAAATATATAAAAGATTGAGACCGGGCGAGCCTCCTACGTTGGACAGCGCTTCGTCATTGATAAATTCTTTATTTTTTGACCCTAAAAGATACGACCTTGCCAAAGTTGGAAGATATAAATTCAACAAGAAGCTGAGCTTAGAAAACAGAATTGTAGGAAGACGTGCGGCAGAGGATGTAATCGATAAAGAAACAGGTGAGGTTTTAGTACATAAGGACGATGTATTCAGCAGTGAATTAATCGGTAAGGTTGAAGCAGCAGGTATTTTTGCAGTAAATGTTTTTAACTCTGAAGAAAAACCCACGAAAATATTAAGCAATAAGTTTGTAAATCCAAGTGTATTTGGATTAGATATAGATTTCGAAAAATTAGGATTAAAAGAGCGTGTTTTCTATCCTGTGATGAAAAAGATTCTCGAAGAGAACAGCTCCCTTGAAGATATTGAAAAAGCAATAGCAGACAACACAAAGCAGCTTGCTCCGAGACATATAATTGTTGAGGATATGGTTGCATCTGCTAACTACCAGTTTGGACTGTTCAAGGGCTTAGGCGATACAGATGATATAGACCACCTTGGAAACAGAAGATTAAGGTCAGTAGGAGAGCTCCTTCAGAACCAGGTAAGAGTTGGATTGTCCAGAATGGAAAGAGTTGTAAGAGAGAGAATGACCATTCAAGATGTTGATGTAGTAACGCCTCAGGTGCTTATAAACATAAGGCCTGTTTCAGCTGCTATCAAAGAATTCTTCGGTTCGTCACAGCTGTCACAGTTCATGGACCAGACGAACCCCCTTGCAGAGCTTACACATAAGGGAAGAATGTCAGCTCTTGGACCGGGAGGTTTGTCAAGAGACAGGGCAAGCTTCGAGGTAAGAGACGTTCACCATTCTCATTACGGCAGAATGTGCCCTATAGAAACTCCTGAAGGCCCTAACATCGGTTTGATTACATCTCTTGCAACATATGCAAGAATCAACGATTATGGCTTCCTTGAGGCTCCTTACAGAAGAGTCAACAAGGAGANNGAGACGGGACAGGTAACGGAGACAATAGACTACCTGACGGCAGATGTGGAAGATACAAAAATAATCGCACAGTCAAATGAGCCTTTGAACGAAGACGGAACGTTTGAACACAGCCGTGTTGTAGTTCGAGGTATTGATGGTATAAACGAAATTGTATCAAGAGATAAGGTTGACTACATGGAGGTTTCTCCTAAGCAGGTAATATCAATTGGTACAGGAATGATTCCGTTCCTTGAAAACGACGACGCCAACCGTGCTCTGATGGGTGCGAACATGCAGAGACAGGCAGTGCCGCTGCTTATCACAGAAGCTCCTGTAATAGGAACAGGTCTGGAATACAAAGCAGCAAAGGATTCAGGTGCTGTTATAGTTGCCGAGCATGACGGTGTTGCATTGTCGGTAACAGCGTCGGAAATATTGATTAAAAGAAGTGACAACGGAATGATTGACAAATATCCGCTTTTGAAGTTTAAGAGATCAAACAGCGGTACTTGTGTAAATCAAAGACCTATAGTATATAAAGGCGATGAAATAAAAAGAGGGCAGATTATTGCTGACGGCCCTTCAACAGATAACGGCGACATGGCAATCGGAAAGAACCTGCTCATAGGCTTCATGACATGGGAAGGCTACAACTACGAGGATGCTATGCTGCTTAACGAAAAGCTTGTTATGGAGGACGTGCTCACATCTGTTCATATTGAAGAATATGAATCAGAAGCAAGGGACACTAAGCTTGGGCCTGAAGAAATAACAAGAGACATACCTAACGTTGGGGATGATTCTCTTAAGGATCTGGATGAAAGAGGAATTATAAGAATTGGAGCGGAAGTTGATTCCGGAGATATTCTTGTAGGAAAGGTAACTCCAAAGGGAGAGACAGAGCTTACGGCGGAAGAAAGACTTTTGAGAGCCATATTCGGAGAGAAGGCCAGAGAGGTTAGAGATACTTCACTGAAGGTTCCTCATGGTGAAACAGGTATAATAGTTGACGTTAAGGTGTTTACAAGAGAAAATGGAGACGAGCTGAGTCCTGGAGTAAGCAAGATGGTGCGAGTGTACATTGCCACTAAGCGTAAAATAAACGTTGGGGACAAAATGTGCGGTCGTCACGGTAACAAGGGTGTTATTTCCCGTATTATGCCTGAGGAAGATATGCCGTTCCTTCCTGACGGTACACCTCTGCAGGTTGTTTTGAACCCGCTGGGCGTTCCTTCACGTATGAACATCGGNNCCACTTGGTTGACGACAAGATACATGCCCGTTCAACAGGACCTTATTCACTTGTAACTCAGCAGCCGCTGGGTGGAAAGGCTCAGTTCGGAGGACAAAGATTCGGAGAGATGGAGGTTTGGGCATTGGAGGCATATGGTGCGGCTCACACGCTGCAGGAGATACTGACTGTTAAATCAGATGACGTTAACGGAAGAGTTAAAACATATGAAGCCATTGTCAAGGGTGAAAATATACCTGAACCGGGAATCCCTGAATCATTCAAGGTACTTGTAAAAGAACTTCAGAGCTTGGCCCTGGATATCAAGATTATCACAGACGACCAGGCTGAGGTTGAAATAGTCGACACGCTGGATGTTGAAGAAGATGTGGCAGTTGACGGAGAAAACCTCGGAGACATGAGATATGTTGAAGAAGAAGGAATAAATATAGACGACATGCAGATTGAATCTGAGGAAGCAGAAGACGTTGAAGACATTGACGATATTGACATCTTTGAGCAGGATATTGACTTAGATGAAGATTTCGGAAGCGATGACTTTTAAATACAAGAACCGGGTGTAAAAAAATTATAATGAAGGGAGCAACTCCTTGATAGATTACAATAATTTCGAATCAATAAGAATCGCTTTGGCCT
>DOON01000008.1:0-199 GCA_003514865.1 Clostridiales bacterium | reverse complement strand
AGTAAAAAAACCTGAAACAATAAATTACCGTACATTGAAGCCCGAGAAGGATGGTCTGTTCTGTGAAAAGATATTCGGACCAACCAAGGACTGGGAATGTCACTGTGGAAAATATAAGAGAGTCAGATACAAGGGGGTTGTTTGTGACCGCTGCGGAGTAGAGGTTACAAAGGCTAAGGTAAGAAGAGAGAGAATGGGT
>DOON01000079.1 GCA_003514865.1 Clostridiales bacterium | reverse complement strand
AAATTGCGGATGCTCTGCTGAAGGCAGCGGGACTTGCTGTTATTACGGTTGGAATTCAATTGATGTTTGCAGGTGAAAACCTCACGCTGCTTATTATGTCAATAATTATAGGAACAGCCATAGGCGAGCTTATTAATATTGAGGGCAAATTGGACAACCTTGGTGCAATGGTGGAAGGCAAGATGAAGAACAAGCAAAGTAATATAGCGCTTGGATTTGTAACCTGTACGCTTATTTATTGCGTGGGCTCCATGGCAATAGTAGGCTCCATACAAAGCGGATTATCAGGAAATCATGAAATATTATTTTCCAAGGCTCTTCTTGACGGCATTATGTCTATAACCATGACTGTATCCATGGGCATTGGTGTTATTTTTTCAAGCATAAGCATATTAATTTATCAGGGTACAATTACATTGCTTGCGCAATTCATGCAATCACTTTTAAGCGATGTGGTCGTGAGAGAAATGACATCCATAGGAGGTACTCTCATTATGGCAATTGGGCTGAATTTTCTTGAAATAAAACGTATTAAGGTAGGAAATATGCTTCCTGCTATATTTATACCAATAATATATTACTTAATATTTAGCTGAGGTGAGAAGTGGAGTGTAAGAAGTTAGTGCTGAATCCAATAATTATTATGGCAATAAGCCTTGGGTTTATAATGGGCTCTATTGTATTATCAATTCCGCTTTACATAGGCTTTTTAGCCGGAATAGTATTAACTATGACGGTGTTATTGAAAAGCGGTTACGAATTCCGTGATTTGCTGAAAACAATTGTGCATTCGGTGCTGGAAATTAAAAACCTTATAATTGTCATACTGTTTATAGGAGCAACGACATCCATATGGCTTTCTTCCGGTGTTGTTCCTTCAATTATGTATTACGGATTTGCATATATTGAAGGGGTAAATTTTTTATTTGCCGCATTTTTAATCATATGTGCTGTGTCGTTATTTATGGGAACAGCCATTGGAACTATGAGCACGGTTGGGATTTCTCTCAGCGGAATAGGAATGGGTCTTGGAATTCCACAGAGCCTTATAGTCGGCATGCTGGTATCGGGAGCATTTGTTGCTGATAAAATTTCACCGCTATCAGGACTCATTAATTTGCTTATGACAACAACAGAAAAAAGCTACAAGGAAATATTCAGAAGTATGATTGTGACTCTTATTCCTACCATAATTATTACGGCGGCTATTTATTATGTAATAGGCATGAAGTATACATCGGGTGATTACGGAACGTNNGACAGGGAGGCAATATCCTCCGGATTTAATACATCTCCCTTCCTGCTTGTGTTGCCTGTGATTGTTTTGGGTCTGTCCATAGCAGGATTGAATTCAATTATTACATTTTCAATAGGTATAGCGGTTGGCTCTGTGCTCAGCATTGTTTTTCAAGGTGCTACTATAGGAATTATATTAAAATCAATTTTATTCGGATACCATGGAAATACACCATCAGAAGAGCTCAACAGTCTTCTTGTAAGCGGCGGAATGATTTCAATGGTTGAAGCTATTTTTATTGTTATTACGGCTATAGTGCTCGTGCAGCTTTTTGAAAAGGGAAATATTTTGATGCCGCTTATGGAGAAGCTGATTGGCGGAATTAATACGAAGATGTCACTGATTGCCAGAACGGGAATTGTCAGCACTCTGCTTACGGTGGCAACGTGTGACCAGACAGCTGGAATTATTCTGCCGATAAAGGTGCTGAAAAACAAATACAAGGAAATGGGATTGGATTTATCTGTGCTTACCAGAACGATTTCCGACACAGGAATAATCGTTGCTCCCTTGATGCCATGGAATATAAATTCATTTCTGATTAAACCCATAATGGGTATATCGGCTGCTCAATATGCTCCTTATGCTGTGCTTTGCTATGTCTGCCCATTTGTAAGCATGCTTATAACATATGTATTGCTCAAAAGGAAAGGCGCTCAGAAGGCGGAGAGGTATTAGCTCACTTGCATAAAGATAAAAAAGCTCCATGCTGTAAAAAGGCATAGGGCTTTTATTATGGAATCAAAATGTAAACATACTCAACGATTTGTTTTTATTGCTTAAAATAAGATCAGTGTTTTTCAATAAAGTTCATCAGCTCTGCATTGAATTTGTCCCTTTCGTCGTAAAAAGAACCGTGGCCGCTGTATTGGAAGGGTATGAGCGTTGAATTTCTTATGCTTTTGTTTTGTATTTCTCCAAGTTCAAAAGGAACGACCTTGTCGTGGATGCCATGAATAATCAGTGTCGGAACATTTATCGTTTCCAGGTCGCCGAACAGCTGCTCTCTTATCCACATGTTGGCAACCGCCGCAGTTGACCATCCGGCTGCCTGTAGTCCCAATTTCAAAAACCACTGAGAAAAAGGCTGAGTTAAGTATTGGAAGAAAAATATTTCGCCGAAATTGTTCAGCATGTTTGGACGATCGTTATATGTGCCGTCTATAAGGGCCGTCACCGTCGCCTTATCAATCCCGTAAGGAAAGTTGGGAAGCTTTATAAGACTGGGAGCAGCAGCCGCAAAAAGCGCAAGCTTTGATACGCCGTATCCGCCGTGCCGGGACATGTATTTTATTGCAATTGCTCCTCCTGTGGAGTGTCCTGCCAGGACAAAATTCCTGAGGTTCATTGATTCAACAACATACCTCACATCATCAGACAGACGGTTATAATTATATCCTGACCACGGCTTATCAGACTTTCCGAATCCTCTTTGATCTATTCCGACACATCTGTAGCCGCTGCGCGGAAGAACGTCAAACTGGTATTCAAACAGCTCGTGACTTCCGGGCCAGCCGTGCAGAAATACTATGGTTTTATCACCGCCAGGATTAAGGTCCTCAACATAAATGTTAACGTCCGGTTCCACTCTTATATAAAAGCCCATCAAAATTCCTCCTATAAAATAGTCTTTTGATATATTATTCGTTTTTACGGTGTATATGAATAAATCATTGCAATTCTGTGCAGACGAGGCTCGTGACAAAAGTATAACATTAAAGAGCCATTCATACCAAAAAAGATATTTAATATGTCATTTTTATGAAAAATATGTCAACTTATTATTTTAGGCTACAGGACATTTTGCTTAATATATTTAGGAAAAAGTATTGAAAAGATTAAAAATAAAGAAAAAAATAATGGGGATTGAAAGTAATGTAAAGGCAATATATAATATCTTTAGCTGAAAAATAATATAACACATTTTTTTAAATCAATGAAATAATATAACACATATAACTATTGTAGGAGTGTAATAATGCAAAGTTTAACTTCAAATTCAAATGTTTTAAAATGGATAGACGAAGTTGTGTCCATGACAAAACCGGAAAATGTTGTTTGGATTGACGGAAGTGAGGAACAACTGAGCGTGCTCAAAGAAGAGGCATGCAGGACAGGAGAATTAAAGGCGCTGAATCAGGAGAAGTATCCGGGATGCTATTATCACCGTTCACAAAAAGATGATGTGGCACGTATGGAGGATAAAACATATATCTGCACAACTGACAGGAATGATGCCGGTCCGACAAATAACTGGAAGAGTCCTGAGGAAGCCTATGAACTTGGAAGACAGATTTTTGAAAATGCGATGTCGGGAAGCACAATGTACATAATACCTTATTCCATGGGACCTGTGGGCTCACCTTTTTCAAAAATAGGATTTGAGGTTACGGATTCTATATACGTAGTACTGAACATGAATATAATGACAAGGATAGGCAAGAAGGTTCTGGACGTCCTTGGGGATTCAAATGACTTTGTAAGAGGTCTTCACGCAAAATGCACTCTTGACATTGATAAGAGATTCATATTCCATTTTCCGGAGGACAATACAATATGGTCCTGCAACTCCGCTTACGGCGGAAATGTACTTTTAGGAAAGAAATGCTTCGCTCTTCGAATTGCTTCTTATCAGGGATGGAAGCAGGGATGGCTGGCAGAGCATATGCTTATTTTGGGAATAGAGAACCCGCAGGGAGAGGTTAAATA
>DOON01000078.1:996-18356 GCA_003514865.1 Clostridiales bacterium | reverse complement strand
CGCTTGAGGACATGCTGCATGAAATAGCCGGTGATGCAGAACTGGAAATCGAGACAGATGTATATTATACAGGAGAAGAGCTGTGTGAATTTCTCATGGGTGAAAGGCACTATGACATAATATTTCTGGATATTGAGCTGAATACCACGGACGGTGTACGTGTGGGCAGAAAAATAAGAGAGGAATTTGAAGATGAACTTACACAGATAGTATATATTTCCTTCAATGAAAGTTATGCCATGGAGCTGTTTGACGTGAGACCTCTCAACTTCATGATTAAGCCCCTTAACAAGGGAAAAATCGAAGCTGTCCTGATGAAGGCTCTGAAACTCATGCATCTGGAAAACAACTTTTTTGAATACAAGAATGGAAATGTTACTTTCAGCATATCTTTAAGGGATGTTTTGTATTTTGAAAGCAGCGGCAGGAAGGTAAATATAGTAATGAATGGAGAGACAAGGAGCTTTTACGGTAAGCTGTCTGACGTTGAGGAGCAGGTAGGCAGCCGGGATTTTGTCATGATACATAAGTCATACCTGATAAATTTCAGGCATTGCATTGAGTATACGTATGAGTATGTCAGGATGTCAAATCAGGAGGTTCTTACAATCAGCCAGAATAACAGAAAATCTGTACGTGAGAAGCTTATGCAGAGGAAGCTGAGGTCCCACCATGACAAATAGTGTAACCACAGCATATCTCATCACCTCTGCTTTCGGTACATACATAGTATACAGATTTATGAAAATATTTTTTAATATGGAGGGAACGGACAGGAAAATAGAAGTTACGTCATACTTGATGTATTTTTTCGTAACATCATTTTTATTTTTAGTATACAATAATCCGATAGTCAACGTTGCTTCAAACATGTTGTTGTTTTTCCTTATTACATTTAATTATGAGTCCACACTAAAAAGGAAGCTCATAGCGACGGTATCCATATACATGATTTTAATGTCAATAGATGTTGTTGTTGCTATCGGCATAGGGTATTTTCACATAACAATGCTTTCGCAGAATTCAGATTTTGCATTAGTTTCAGCACTAATAATCATAAAAGTGCTTACTTATACTGTAATGCTTCTGTTGTCTAATTTTGAGCTTGGCAGACGCGACGTAAATATGTCTTCAATGCATTGGGCATCAATATTTATTATTCCGGCGGGAACTTTGGTTCCATCACTCATGCTTGCATTCCTGGTGAATGACGATAACTTGATAGGAATTATCATTTCAATAATCATGCTGTTTCTCATCAATATTTTTGTTTTTTATTTATATGATTTTTTAATGAAGTCATATGATGAAAAAATGGAAAAGGCTCTTCTCATGCAGCAGAATAGCGCTTATCTGAAGCAGCTTGAAATAATGACACAATCTCAGGAAAATCTAAGGGAATTCAGGCACAATGTTAAAAATCACGTCCTTTCCCTCAAGGCACTTCTTGAGAACAATGACAGCAGATCTGCCTCAGACTATCTGGACGACATATACAGGAGTATTGGTATTCCGGATGAATACTCAAAGTCAGGCAATTCTGAAATTGACAGCATACTGAACTATAAGCTGCACAAGGCTGATTCATGCGGCATAAGAGCTGAGGTGAAGGTGAGCGTACCCGAAAAACTCAACATACTTCCATTTGATTTAAGCGTAGTGTTGGGAAACCTTCTTGACAATGCTATTGAAGCATCATGTGCATCCGCGGAGAAAAAGCTTAAGGTATCCGTGGAGCTGGACAGGAATGTGCTGTATCTGCATATTGCCAACTCCTTCAGCGGAGCGCTCAGCTACAGCAACGGAGAGTATGTTACAACAAAGACTGACAAGGAGAGGCATGGCATGGGATTGTACAGTGTTNNATAACGGGGCAATTGAGCTTCACCACACGAGCAACATATTTTTCGCCGATGTTCTTATATACAATATTTATGAATCGAGAGGTATTTAATTTTTACAAAAACAAGCATTAATTATTACAACCTTCCGTGCACAGGTCTTTTTTATGGTAATATGTAATATGAATCTATCTTGAGTTTGTATTTATGAACAGCGGAGGTACAGCATGAATATGGACAAATATTTTAAGAATACATATACGGTTGCTTTCAGGCTTACCGGAAATGAAATAAAGGCCGGAGATATGGCATATGCTGCAATAGAACAGTACTCATCGGATTTCAAATTGTCCGATTTTATACATATGGAGACTATTCAAAACACCGCAAAGGAAGTATGCAGAATGTTTCTTGCTGATTCGGACAACGGAATTAAATTATTCAAAAACTTTGAGGTTAATGCAAAGGTCAGCTCTTTTCAGGATGCCCTTATGACCTTAAATCCGATGACAAGGGCTGCCGTTGTGTGGAGAGATGTGCTGGGATATGAAATCGACGACATTGCAGGTGATCTATGCCCCAAAAAAGAGCTTTATCGGGAGCTTAACAACGGACGAAGTCAGATGAAGGAAATTTTGCGCGATATTATTATTTAGGAGAATGAGATGAAGAATATTTTTAAGAAGAAAAAACTGATAATTATTGTAATCATTTTAATTGCGGCAGCAGCTATTTTCACCGCATTAAATAAAAACAAGGGTCCTGTTGAAACGGCCGTAAATACCGTGGCACTGGAAAAGAAGTCTATTGAGCAGATTATATCTGTCAAAGCTCCCTTGGAAGGAATTGAAAAAGCAGATGTAGTTTCACCTTTAAATTATGAGATTATAGATAGNNGAGAGCCTGAAACAACAGCAGGTTGAATATGACAAGGCGCTGCTGAATGTTGCTGAGCTTGAGAAAAGCTTCAATCAGAGCAAGGAGCTTCTTGAAAACGGAATAATTACAAAGGAAGCCTATGAAAAGTCAGAAAGCAGCTTGAAGGAAGCGAGAAAAAGCCTAGAAACCTTCAATGCAGTTGACGGAAAGGTAGTACTGTTTTCCGCCAAGGTCAAAAGTATTGAAATTCAAAAGCGAGAATTAGAAAAGAAAAAAGAGGATTTGAGTAAGGTATTTATTAAAAGTCCTATAGATGGCACAATTACAAGGGTCAATGTAAACTTAGGAAGGTATGCAAAGGACACTTCGAGTGAAAAGGCCATGTTTACTGTGGAAAACTTAGATAAGCTTCAGATGAAAGTGTTTATAAGTGAATTCGATATAGGTAAAATTTCAGTAGGGCAGGAAGTAGAAATCACTTCGGATGTAATGGGAAAAGATAAAACGGCAGGCATTGTGTCAAGAATTTCTCCCACAGCAGAGCAAAAGGACAACAACACTATGGAGAGAGTTATACCCGTGGTGATAGATATAATTGAAAAGCCTGCGAATCTCATTGCAGGTGTGAGCGCAACAGCAAAAATAAAGGTTGCCAGATCGGAAAATATATTTGCCGTGTCACCGGGCATGCTTATAACAGATGAAGAAAATCAAAATAAAGTATTTACGCTGAATGACGACAATACGGTGAAATCAGTGATCGTGGAGACCGGTCTTGAAACTGACCTGGAAATAGAAATCAGAAGCAGCGAGCTTGCGGACGGTATGAAAGTCATTGCAAATCCCGATATGAGCTTTACTGACGGAATGACCGTAAGGCCAAATGACGCGGCAGAGTAGGATATGATTATGAGCAACGTAATAACTATAAAAGATTTAAACAAGACATATAAAAACGGTTCTGTTGAGGTTCATGCATTGAGGGATGTAAATCTCGAAATACAGCACGGTGAATTCATTGCAGTCATGGGGCAATCAGGCTCTGGAAAGTCAACTCTTATGAACATATTGGGCTGTCTTGACAGACCGACCTCGGGAGAATACCTTTTGGAAGGAATCAATATAAAGGACCAGAGCCAGGATGAGCTTTCTCTTATCAGAAACAAAAAAATCGGCTTTGTTTTCCAGGCATTTAATCTTATTCCGCGCACCGATGTTCTGCGGAATGTGGAGCTTCCAATGATATATGCCAAGCAAAAAACATCCTACAGGAGAGCTCGTGCAATTGAGCTTTTAGAGAAGGTGGGATTAGGAGACAGGACACACCATCTTCCCAACGAGCTGTCGGGAGGGCAGAAGCAGAGAGTTGCCATTGCGAGAGCACTTGCAAACAATCCTCCTATTATTTTAGCTGACGAACCTACAGGTAATCTGGATACTCAGTCTTCGGATGAAATAATGGAAATATTCAGGGACCTGAACAAGGAAGNNGAAGCAGCATTATATTGGTAACTCATGAGCCGGAAATTGCAGAATATGCAGACAGGGTCATAGTGTTCCGCGACGGCCGCCTCATAGAAGACAGAAGGAAAGAGGGTGTTTCAAAATTATTTGGTTAGAAAATATTAAAATAGCATTTCAGTCTATTTTATCGAATAAAATGCGCTCGCTCCTTACGATGCTGGGAATAATAATAGGCATCAGCTCTGTTATTGCAATAGTTTCAATTGGAGACAGCATGAAGGGCGTCATGGACAATCTGTATGCCGATGTGGGAAAAAACCGTGCCGTAATGTATGTGGGCAATATTGATGATATGAGGTCTACAGACTTCTTTTATCAGGATGATCTGGATATTATAAAGGATAGAATGGGAGAAAAAATATCATATATAGTTCCGTCAGAAAGCGTAAGAAGTGATGTGACGTTGGGGAAGAAGTCCATAAAGCTAAACATGGCATGCGTTGATAGCGGATATGAAAATGTTCAGAAAGTCAAGATGCTTTATGGCAGAATGATTAACAAGAGCGATGTTGAAAGAAGAGCTAAGATTGTAGTTCTGGAACAAAATGCCGCAATTAAGCTTTTCGGCAAGGAAAATGTAGTTGGTCAATACATAAGAGTCAAAATAGACAACAACCTGGAGGACCTGCTCGTTACAGGCGTGTATAAAAATGAAATCTCACCTTTCTTAGCCATGATGCAGGGGCAGAGCATGTATGAGGAAAGCTATGTACCATATACTATGCCTTATTCATCCGACTATGCTCATTACGCCTTGGATATATTCATAAGTGAAAAGTATTCGGTGAGTTCTGTGCTGGATGAAATTGGGTCACTTGTTGCCAAGCTTAAAAATAGGCAGCCTGAAAACTACTATTTATACAGTGCGGAGGCAGAGCAGACATCGATTAATGCCGTGCTCGGCGGACTGTCTCTGGCGGTTGCTGCAATAGCAGCAATATCTCTGCTGGTTGGAGGCATAGGTATTATGAATATCATGCTTGTTTCAGTTACGGAAAGAACCAGAGAGATAGGCATTAAAAAATCCCTTGGGGCGAGGACTAAGGACGTATTGTTTCAGTTCCTTATAGAATCTGCAACTCTTTCCGCCATAGGAGGAATTGTGGGAACAGCTTGCGGTATAGGCCTTGTTTCACTGGGAAGTCTTTTTATACCCATACCGGTGGTAATAAACCCTGCCTCAATTTTAATTGCTGTTGTGTTCTCAATGATTATCGGAGTGTTTTTTGGGTATTATCCTGCTAAGAAGGCAGCGAAATCTGATCCGATTGATGCCTTAAGATACGAATAATCATAAGACCTGGAGAAGAAATAATGGCATTTACAATATTGTAATAGCTTCACATTATGTGCAGAAATATTGTGACAAGATTTCCATGAAAAAGAATGCGGAAAATTTTATTGTAGGAAAAAAGCTGGATTAAAGCTTTGGAGGTGTAAAATGCTTTCAGGACTTCAGGATATTTTAGACAACAGCAGCGACATAGTGTTTTTCGGAGGAGCGGGAGTTTCCACGGAAAGCGGTATTCCCGATTTCAGAAGTGTTGACGGACTGTATAATGAAAAATACAAATATCCGCCGGAGATAATCATCTCCCGTAGCTTCTTTGAAAATAATACAGAGGAATTTTATCAATTTTATAAAAGCAAAATGATTTTTTTAGATGCAAAGCCGAACGTGACTCATGAAAAACTGGCTGAGCTCGAGCATGCGGGAAAGCTAAAAGCTGTCATAACGCAGAATATTGACGGGCTCCACCAGCAGGCAGGGAGCAGGAATGTGCTGGAGCTCCACGGCTCGGTACATCGAAATTACTGCATGAATTGCGGGAAATTTTATGATGTGGATGTTATAGTTAACAGCAGCGGTGTTCCAAAATGTGAATGTGGAGGAATCATCAAGCCGGATGTTGTCCTTTATGAGGAAACGCTGAATGAAGAAATGTTGGATAAATCAGTTGAGTACATAAAAAATGCGGATGTGCTGATTATCGGCGGAACGTCACTGGCGGTGTATCCGGCAGCAGGGCTTGTTAATTACTACAAGGGCAGCAAACTTATATTAATTAACAAATCTGCAATCTCCGCCAACAAAATAGCAAACATGGTCATAAATGCAAGCATCGGCAGTGTCTTTGAAAAGCTCAAGATAAACTGACGTCGCTTAATATGCATTGCATATATTGCCGCACATGCGGCATATTAAGGTGGAACTGAATTTTAAAATATACTAAGATACAAAGGAAGATGAATATGCTGTTTAAAGATATAGGAAAACAAAAATATATTGCGCTGATAGCGCATGACAATAAAAAGCCTGAATTAATCAACTGGGTCAAAAAAAACAGAGAAGAGCTTTCAAAGCATATTCTCTGCGGTACCGGCACAACATCCAGAATGATTGCCGAAGAAACATCACTTCTTGTGAGCTCATACAAGAGCGGTCCCCTGGGAGGAGATCAGCAGATAGGAGCTGCAATAGTTGACGGGAAAATCGATTTTATGATTTTTTTCTGGGACCCATTATCATCCCAGCCCCACGACCCCGACGTCAAGGCTCTGCTGAGAATCGCGGTCCTATACGACATACCTGTTGCAATGAATGTTTCAACGGCGGACTTTTTAATCAATTCAAGCTACATGGACGAGGAATACGTGAGGTAATCCTCGTTTTTTAATCCACGGACTTTTTCTCTTCAATATAATCTGCAAGGTTCTTCAGAGTTTTGAAGGTGTGGACGTCCTCGTCGTGAATGGTGATTTTAAAATGATTCTCGCATTCTATTATGAGCTTTGCTGTGCTGATTGCATCTATTCCCCAGTCGGGTGCAAGCTCTGTTTCGGGTGTTATATCCTCGGGGTCTGCATAGATTACCTCAGCAAGTATTTTTTTAAGCTTGTTAAAAATCAAATCAATACCTCCTTAGCTCCTTCGATTTCCTGGAGCAGTGGGCTCATTTCGCCTGTGTGGAACAGCCTCAGTCTGTGCAGCGCTCGGGTGGATGCTATATACAGAAGATTTTTATCCTCCGCTGAGCTATAATGAACAGCATCTGCATCACAAATCAGAACCGAATCAAATTCCAGTCCCTTTGACATATATATGGGTATAATAAAGGTTCCCGTAAGCTCCTCCTTGTTTTCTCCCCTTATTAGCTGTATATCAATTTTGCTCTTCAATCGTTCATAAAGTGCGAGAGAGTCCCGTACATTCTTGCATATTAAGCTTATGGAGCCGTATTCTTTTTCTCTGCAGAGCATGATTTCCTCTATTATCATATTATCCAGAGATTCTTCATTTTCCGCGGAGCAAATAACGGGAAAATCTCCTTCTCTGCTGAAGCTTTTCAGCTTAAAGGAACCGTCAAGAAATCTTGTGCTGAATTCCAATATTTCTTTTGTGCAGCGGAAGCTTTTATCCAATGTTATCAGTGTGGAGCTCTTTTTGTTGAGAATAATTTCCATTTGCTCATACAGGTACAGATTCTCCTGTTTTGCAATGGTTTGATTGACATCTCCCAGCACCGTGAAGCGTGACCATGGAAACAAAAGGTTCAATATTTCAAAATGGATGGGGTAGTAATCCTGAACCTCATCAATTACCACATGCCTTATGCTGTCATCGTCGGGTCTGCCGTATATTTTCAGATGCAAAAAAGCAAGTGACAGGACATCTTCGTATTGCATGAAATCATCATTGAGATTTGCAAGTGTAAAATCTATAATTTGACCGATGCATCCGGGAAGGTCAAGGTCTTTTGACAGACTGTAAAAATAATTCTTGTTGCTGAAAAGCTTTTTGTACAGTCCAGATAAATTTAATTCTGTAAATTTCCGCACTTCTTTAATGAGCGTGGTGCTCTCACGGATGGACAGCATTCGCGCAGCTTCTTCAACTTCAAATGTATGTGCCGGGTTTCCGGAAACAAAATTTTCTAATTTTTTTATTCTGTCGTCGTGCATGGAGTGAATTGTGGTTTTAATAAACTGCTCAAGATTTTTCAAACGAATGCTCAGAAGCGGGTTTTTCTTGTCATTGACAGTCCTGGATTTTAATATATCTCTGCCTGCTATTATTTTTCCGCCGTAATAAACATCCTTAAAATCTATCCACATTTTTGGCATGTCGGCAATGAAGCGATTTAATATTGTTATAAAGGTAGAGGAGCTTTTGAAAGCCATGCAGCTTTTCCGTATATCTACATTTTCTGTGGCGGGTGAGGAAAGGAGCTGCTCCATAAGCAGGTTTTTCGTCTGAAATCTGTTATTCTTTAGAATTATCTCTGCTATGTCCTCAAATGTCACAGATTTAATGTTGCTTTCTCCAAGCTCGGGAAGTACATTTGAAATATACTGTTCAAACAGTGTGTTGGGAGAAATTATAAGTATATTTTCCGGTGAAAGCCTGTTGGTCAGCCCTCTGTACATGAGATAGGCAACCCTGTGCAGGGCGACGGAGGTTTTTCCGCTTCCGGCTACCCCCTGAACCATGAGCAAGTCGGTTTCCATATCACGTATAATTATGTCCTGCTCACTCTGTATGGTCTCCACAATGGTTTTCATTTTGGCTGAGGAGTTCTGAGAAAGAAGCTTCCTCAAAAATTCGTCGGTAATCTGAATATCTGCATCGAAAAAATATTTCAGGATGCCCTTTTTTATTTCATATTGTCTCTTTAAGCCAACCTCACCTGTAATTTTACCTGATGGAGCGTCGTTTAAAGCCTTTCCTGTGCCGAATCGGTAAAATATGCTGGATATGGGCGCCCGCCAGTTGTATACATACATTTCTCCCGATTTGTCATCTGTCAGTGAAGAAATGCCAATATATATTTTTTCTAATTCATCTTCATCGTCAAACTTGAAGTCAATACGTGCGAAATACGGAGAATACAGCATTTTTTCAAGTGTGAATATTTTCTTAACTTCCATTTCATATCTGGAGACTTCACCTGAAATAAAGCTTGTGTTTTGGCTAAGCTCCACAAGATCGTCAAAATTCTGTGAAGACCAGAGTCCTGTTACATAATGAGTGCTGTCATCGGGAAATTCTTTTTTCGATGAAATAATTGATGCCTTCTTTCCCTGACTGCTTGATTCAATGCGCGACAACTGTTCCTTTGCCGCAGATATGGTTTGCTTTAAGTAGTTGTTTTCGAATTCCTGCTCAATGTCTCTTTCTATCATACTTCCATAGTCCCCCCTGCATATCAATAATATTATATATTTTGATGTTTAATTCATTTTATACATAAAGAATTTTAAATGAAAGTCTGTTTTTTAAAAAGATTTTATGGTATAATATATACAGAAAGGAATGTTAAGATCTATGATATTCCTTTAGAGGTAGACATAAATGAAAAAGTTAGCACTTAAAAATCCTGAATTTTTTGAAGTTCTGGATGAGATAACAGGAAACAAATATTCAGGATGCAATCAGGAATGGTACAGGAAGCCGTGGCAGAGAATGGCAGGCTGCGGACCAACGGTTGCATCCAATATTATATTATATGGCAGAAAAAACAGCGGAACTATAAAGGGAGATGCGCTCAGGCTCATGGAAGAGCTGTGGAAGCATGTGACTCCAACGTTCAGTACCGTCAATACCACAAATATTTTCCACAGAGGTCTTAAATCGCTTGCCGAAAGCAAGAATGCAACGCTACTTTATGATGCTGTTGATATACCGGAAAAAAAGGAAATGAGGCCTTCTCTTGAAGCAGTGGTCAGTTTTATTGGCAGCAGTCTGGAGAAGGATATTCCGGTTGCATACCTTAATCTATGCAACGGAGATGAAAAAAATCTTGATAAATGGCATTGGGTAACGCTGATAGCAATTGAATATGAAGATGATATGAGCAGTGTATGCGGGGAAATTCTTGATGAGGGAATGAAAAAGACAGTTGATTTATTACTGTGGTATAACACTACAANNTTAACAAAGAAACAGGCAGAAAGATATGTGAGGCATCTTATTATTCCCGAAATCGGCGAAACAGGGCAAAAGAAGCTCCTGGATTCTTCTGTAATCATATGCGGTGAAAATACTGAGGAAATTACAATTCCTGCTTTATATCTTGCCGCAATGGGCGTGGGAAATATATTTTGCATACTCAGTGACAACAGAGGATGTGCTTCGCTGTTTGCGGATGTAGTTGACTTGAACGGAGACGTCAGAATATCCGAAGCTGATGAACATAGGTCGGCAAATTGCAGGATGGTAGCAGGGAGCAGCAGATTTGTCGGTGNNTGGAAGCGGTGAAGGTGTGCCTGGATTTGTGCGACGGGAATAATAAGATATTGTCATATGACTTGCTACATATGAATTTTGTTTCATACGGTAAAAATGAACAGGAAAGGGCCGTAAATGAATTTTGTGGTGATTTTGTCGTATTAAATAATGAAGCAGAAAAATTATCCGAAGCAAGAGTACTGATTGTGGGAGCAGGCGGGCTGGGCTCTCCTGCGGCTATAGCTCTGACTATGGCAGGCGTTGGTACAATAGGACTGGCAGATTCCGACATTATCGAGGCAAGTAATTTAAACAGGCAGATACTCCACAGAGAGTCGAGGATTGGAATGCTTAAGGCTGAATCAGCAAGGCTGTCTCTCAGTAAAATGAATCCTGGCATACGTATAAACACTCATGCGGAATATCTCAGCAGAGAAAATATCAATGAAATAATCAAAGACTATGACATCGTTGTTGCGGCGGTGGATAATTTCCCTACCAGATATTTGCTCAATGATGCATGCTTTTTTATGAAGAAACCACTGGCAGAGGCAGGAGTTCTGAAATTTGACGGGACGGCAACAACAATTATTCCTGAGCAAGGCCATTGCTACAGATGCCTGTATCCCAATCTGAATGAACGCCTCATCAATCCTACGGAAAAAGGGATTTTAGGTGCCATTCCGGGCGTAATGGGATTTATTGAGGCGGCGGAAATCTTTAAAATTATTACCGGAGCAGGTAAGCTGCTTAAAAATAAAATCATTCTGTTTGACGGAACGGATATGGAATTTGACTCAATAGATATGGACAAAAACCCCGACTGCCCATTATGCGGCAGCAATCCGACCATAACCCGTCTATAACACACATTTAAAAGCTGTGCATCAAGAGGCTTATTTGCCGATGATGCACAGCTTTAATTATCTTATCATAAGCAAAATGAATTTCAATATATTGAGAAAGTGCTTATTTTCAGAATATGTAGTATAATATAATAATCAAATATGAGGAGAAATTAATGAATAAGGATAGCATATGCAACTTTATCAAGGTAATTTCAATTTGTACCTTGTCGGCAGTTTTTTCTGCTGTCATAAATGAGCTGGGGATAGGCAAGGAAAACACATTGATGGTTCTGCTTGTGGGGGTGTTGCTTGTTTCGACGGTTACCAGAGGGTATGTATACAGCACCATCGCTGCGATTATAAATGTCATGCTGTTTAACTACTTGTTCACTCAACCGGTTCACAGCCTTGCAATAAGCAATACAAAGGATATTGTGCTCATGGCGTTTTTCCTTACGGCATCTCTCATATCAAGTACGATTACATCCAAGCTCCAATACCAGACCGAAATTTCAAAAAGCAATGAGCGGACGGCCAAGCTTCTCTATGAAATCACAAAGGGTTTCTTTAATGTGACAGGAAATGAAAATATTATTTTAAAAGGAATCAGCTATATAAAGGAATATACAGGATATGACTGCTATATACGGCTTGACAATGATACTGAAATATATAGCAATGACGGTATTCCCGATTACGAGGAAATAAAAAAGGAACACATACTTTTAATACCTATAAAGGGTGTAGCCAAAAAAAGAGGGGAAGTGCAGATTATAAATGTAAATTCTCAAATGTCTCACGAGCATGATATGATTGTTAAAACCATAGTGCATCAGATGGCAATTGTGCTGGACAGGGAGTTCATATATGAAGAAAGGCAGAAAATCAAGATAGATATGGAGGGAGAACATCTTAAAAGCACTCTCTTAAGGAGCATTTCTCACGACATAAGAACACCGCTCACCGCTATAAAAGGAGCCAGCGAGCTTATACTGGACAGCTATGAGAGCTTGGAAGAGGAAACCGTTAAAAAGCTTGCGGCAGATATTTATGAGGAGTCAACGCTGCTGGTTATGACGGTACAGAACATACTTGACATGACCCGCATAAGCGAGGGAAGGCTGAACATTGCAAGGAGCTTTGAGGCTGTTGACGATATTGTCAACCAGACGCTGACAATGGTTCCTCACCTGACAGCGCCGGAAAGGCTGAGCGTATATGTTCCCGATGATATCGTCCTGCTCAATGTGGACGGAAGATTAATAGTGCAGGTTCTTGTTAATCTTTTGGATAATGCATACAAGCATGCAGGAGAGGGCGCACATGTTGACTTCAGTGCGTATAGGGAGGGAGATTTATTTATTTTCAAGATTTCCGATAACGGAAGGGGTATAGAGACTTCGGTTATCGATAAAACTTTTGACGGTTTTGTAACGTACCAGAGCAACAACATAGCGGACGGCAGTCTTGGAGTGGGACTTGGTCTTACAATATGCAAGGAAATAGTATCTGTTCACGGAGGAAAAATTAGTGCAGGAAATACAGAGGGCGGAGGAGCCGAATTCAAGGTCATGCTTCCGCTGGAGGACGAACAATGAATCGAAAAATACTGATTATTGAAGATGACGGCAGAATTACCAATTTTATGACCATGGCATTGAAGGCAAAGGGATATACAGTTCTTTCAGCACAAAACGGCACTCAGGGTATACTGGGCTTCTGTACGGAAAATCCTGAGATAATTTTATTGGATTTGGGATTGCCGGACATGGATGGGGTTGAAATAATAAATCAGATACAGGATGTTTCGGAGGTCCCGATTATTGTGGTTTCTGCGAGAGAGCAGGACAATGATAAAATATCCGCTTTGGATGCCGGGGCAAATGATTATGTCACCAAGCCATTTTCAATGGGAGAAATGCTTGCAAGAATAAGAGTTATGGAAAGGCTGCTTGAAAGAGAAAATAACGGAATGAACGAAGGTGTGTATAAAATTGACTATCTGACGGTTGATTCCGAAAAGCATAGGGTATATGTAGGGGAGGAAGAGGTTCACCTTACTCCCATTGAGTTTAAGCTTCTTCTTCTGTTGGTTTCAAACCGCGGCAAGGTCATAACTCACAGTCAGATATCAAAAAAGGTATGGGNNGGTGAAACAGGAGATTCCAAAAGCATACGTGTCTTTATGGCTGGGCTGAGAAGAAAAATTGAAAGGGACAGCTCAAATCCAAGATTTATATTTACTGAAATAGGAGTTGGATATTGATTTGCCGACGAGTAGCAACATGGCACAACCCGTCTGAACACCAGGCGGGTTGTTTTACAAAATTATTGTATACTGTCGTCAAGCTTTAAAATTTCATCAGCTCTTCCTATTACGATTATTTTATCATCTTCCTTGAATACATAATCAGCCCTTGGCATGGTCATTATGCTGCTTCCGTTCTTAACAAGCAGGATGTTAATGTGGTATTTTTTCCTTATGTTGGCCTCCACTATACTGCGTCCAATCCAGCTTTGCATTGCAGGTATTTCAAATATGGAGAAATCATCTGTCAGAGAAAAATAATCAAGCACATTGTTAGCACTGCAGCGCACTGCTAATTTGTCTGCCATATCCCTGTCAGGATAAACAACCTCGTCAGCACCGTTGCGAAGCAGGAACTTAGCCTGTATGTCCCTGCTCGCCTTCGATATGACGTATTTAGCACCTAAGTCCTTCAGAAGAGAAGTTATTTCCAGAGACGACTGAAACGTATCTCCGATGGTCACAAAGCATACGTCGAAATTGCTAACACCGAGAGCTCTTAGAACATCCTCCTTTGTGCAGTCNNTGCCAGATGCCGGCCGAATGCCCCCATTCCTATAATTAATACTGATTTCATACTGTTCTCCTATCCAATAATTATTTTTTCATACGGCCTGCTCAATGGTGCAGGCTCCTTTTTTTCTGCTATGACGACTGCCATTGACAGTACTCCGACTTTGCCGGAATACATGAGAAGGGCTATTATTATTTTTGAATAAAAATTGAGCTTAGGCGTGATGCCAAGTGACAGCCCGACGGTCCCTACTGCGGAAAAAACTTCAAACATTACATCCTTTAATGAAAAATCCTGAATTGTGCATATCAGCATTATTGCTGCCAGCGATACGGATATATAAATCACTGTTATTGCGCTTGCCTTTTTCAGGGAATCCGTTTCAAGCCTTCTTTTGAATACGGAAATATCCGGGATTTGCTTTGCCGAAGCCCATGCCCCTGCAAGAAGTGTGATAAATGTTGTTGTTTTAATGCCTCCTGCTGTGGAACCGGGGCTCCCGCCTATAATCATGAGCAATATCGTCAGAAGAGCTCCTCCTTCCGACATNNCTGGCGTTATCGACTGAAACATTGAGGCAAGTATTTTTTCCTTTATTCCGAAGCCTGCCATGCTGTTACCGGACTCCGTAATGTAAAAAAATACGGCTCCAGCTATAATCAGCGAGAAGGTGCTTGAGAGCACCAGCTTTGTATGAAGATGGTACTTATTAAAGCTGAGGTGATTTTCCGCTATGTCGTCCCATACCACAAAGCCTATGCCTCCAATCACAATAAGCGACATTATGGTAATGTTGACGGCGGCATCACCGGCGTATGACGTAATTGAAGAAAATTGGCCGTATTTTCCCATCAGGTCAAAACCTGCGTTGCAAAATGCTGAAACAGAATGGAAAATGCCATTATATAGACCCTCTGCCAAATCCATTTTGGGATAAAACCTGGCAAAAAGCACCAATGCTCCTATGCTTTCAAAAAGCAGAGTGCGTATGAGTATCTTTTTTACAAGCAGCACTATTCCCCCTATTTTTAACGTGTTGGCTGATTCCATCAGTAGCCTTCTTTCCTTCAGCCCTATTTTCCTTCTCAAAAATATTGAGAAAAGGGTTATAACAGTCATGAAGCCCAGTCCGCCCACCTGAATCAGCAAAAGTATGACAAGCTGCCCAAACAGAGACCAGTGAGTGTATGTGTCATATATGACCAGCCCGGTTACGCAAAATGCGGATGCTGCGGTAAACAAGGCATCTATAAACGGAGTAGGAAGGCCTGATTTAGAAGAAACAGGCATACTGAGCAAAAATGCTCCGAGTATTATTAGTAGCAAGGTTCCAAGTACAATAATTTCAGTGTAATTTAATTTAATATTTTTTATAGTAAACATTTATGACTCCCCACTATTATGAAATTTCAACAATTCATGCACCAGATACGCGGCACTGATATCGCTTCCGCATAAATATGGCNNTTCATATATTTTTTTGTTATAGTATTTGTTGCATAAAGCAATAACCCTCTTTACCTCCATCATTTTCATACCTATGGAGCATATGGTGAGGTTTTCAAGGTCAGATGTGTTGACCGCTGCCAAGTAAGAATACGTACAGGATTTGTCCAGTTTATTTATGTCGGATAATATTTCGGATAGTATGCCGTATTCTTGCAAGATATCTGCAATTTCATAGCATTGTGATGCTTCTCCAAATAAAAGGGCATGCTCTTCATTTTCGGGTGTATTGAATTTTTCGGACTCATCATACTTAAGCTCGGCAATGCTGAAAATTTTATCTATGAATATATAATTGACAATTGATACGGCAATTACAGATAATATTATTAAGATATCCATTGCATTCTCCTGTAATTCTTATTAATCAACAATATCAGAATTCGCATAAAGATGGTATTAAGGTATTGCGGCAGATGTTAAGATTTCATAAGTGCATATGGTCTATAAGAAATATTTTGAAATATTTATTTAATTTTTTAATGGTTGGAATAATTTTGGATATACTATTTGTGAAATTTAAATTCATTAAATGGAGGCAACAATGAAAAAGTTTGCATTAACGTTGTGCATTCTTATGCTTTTAAGCATGATGGCATGTACAAATCAAAAACCGGGAACAACTAATCCGGGCGGTACAACAACACCTGGAACAACACCTGGAACAACACCGGGAACAACACCAGGAACAACACCTGTTACGCCCGGCACACCTGAAACACCGGGAAATACAAATGTTGGAGAAGAGCAGACACTGACCGGAAAAGCAAAAGGATATGGCGGAGACGTTGACGTCACAGTTAAGGTCAAGGGAAATAAGATAGTATCGGTTGAAGCCAAGGGCGACAAAGAAACTACGGGAGTTGGTTCTAAAGCCATAGATGAGCTGCCGAAAAAAATTGTCGATGCTGATTCAACAAATGTTGATAATGTATCCGGAGCTACAGTGACAAGCAAAGCAATCAAGGAAGCCGTTGATCAGGCGCTTAAAGGAAAAAAATAACTAAAAGGCCGGTTATACCGGCTTTTTCGTTATAATCCACTAATCTACAAGAGACGAAAGTATAAGGGACGTGGATGACTCCCGTATACTTTCTATTTTATGAAGTTCGTCCTGCAGTGCTTTTAAACCTAGAGGAGCCATGCATCTTACCTTCATTAATATGCACCATGTGCCTGTAACAATGTGGCACTCTTCAACTATCAGGTCTTTTATCTGAAGCTCCTTAAGCTGCTCAAGGAGATTGTCATAATTTGTTGTTCTCACCTTCAGAGATATTATGGCATTTGTTGTATATCCTAACTTAAGCCAGTTGATTGTGGCCTTGTATCCTGAAATGACGCCCTGCTCCTCCAGCTTTGTAACCCTGTTGTGAATTGCAGGTCTTGAAAGGTTCAAACGTTTTGAAAGCTCTTCGTGAGATATCCTTCCCTCTTTTTCTATATTCTTGATTATCTGTATATCCAATGAATCCATCTACTACCTCATTATTTTTATAAAATTAGTTTTAATATAGCACAGAGAGGTATAAGATGCAAATGTTTTTTGTTGACAAAGATGATAGGCGATGATAACCTGTATATAATTGAATATTTTCTATGTTCTGTCCCAGCAGGGACAGCTAAGAGGGAAGCAGGTTGAAGTCCTGCGCGGTCCCGCCGCTGTAAGCATGTAGTTGTTTTCATATCCACTGTAACGGGAAGGAGAAGG
>DOON01000078.1:487-881 GCA_003514865.1 Clostridiales bacterium | reverse complement strand
AAATGGCGGTAGGTCAACCGCGATGAGTTCCCAAAGTACAAGACTGCGACATATTAGAATTAACCCCAACGAGAGGAGAGGTATAAATGAACGTAATAAAAAGAGACGGAAGACTTATAAACTTTGATAAAAGTAAAATATCGGATGCAATACTGAAGGCCATGAACCATACTGTCAAGGGACAGGATATAGAGATTGCAAGACAGATAGCACAAGAAATAACTGATGGTGTGAAAGAAACAATTTCTGTTGAGGAAATACAGGATTTAGTTGAAAAGAAGCTCATGGCCAGCAAGAGAAAAGATGTCGCCAAGGAGTATATAATCTATAGAAATAAAAGAAATATTGCAAGAGGCAGAAAGCAGTATGACATATACATGGATATTGTAAATGC
>DOON01000078.1:0-351 GCA_003514865.1 Clostridiales bacterium | reverse complement strand
ATTGTAAATGCCATACCAAATGATGTAACAAGAGAAAATGCCAACATGAATGCGGATACCCCCGCAGGTATGATGATGAAGTTTGCAAGCGAATCCGTAAAGCCCTTTGTGGATGACTGCCTTTTATCAGAGCAGTCCAAAAATTTTGTTGAAAATAACTACATACATGTGCATGACAAGGACTACTATCCTACAAAATCCCTTACATGCCTGCAGCACCCATTGGATTACATATTGCAAAATGGCTTCAGGGCAGGCCACGGCTCCAGCAGACCTGCAAAGAGAATAGAGACGGCTTCTATAATCGGCTGCATATCCATGGAGCAGATACAGAATGAAATGCACGGAGGT
>DOON01000251.1:3430-6049 GCA_003514865.1 Clostridiales bacterium | reverse complement strand
TTGTTATAATTAAAGACAGGAGGTTATTTTAATGGAAAATTTTTATGGCTATATGAGGGTGTCTTCGTTAGATCAGAATATAGAGCGTCAAAAAATTGAACTTACCCGCTGGGGTATTATTGAAAACAATATCTTTTGCGACAAATTATCCGGCAAGGATTTTAACAGGCCCCAATATCAGAAGTTAAAGAAAAAACTCAAAGAGGGCGATGTCCTTGTTGTAAAAAGTATAGATCGTTTGGGTAGAAACTACTATGATATACAAGAAGAGTGGCGAGAAATTGTAAAAAAAAGAAAGGCGGATATTGTGATTTTAGACATGCCTATCCTTGATACAAGAACTAATAAAGACTTAATTGGAACCTTGATATCAGATATTGTGCTCCAATTGCTTTCTTATGTTGCACAAGCAGAGCGTGAAAATATTAAGCAGCGCCAAGCAGAAGGCATTGCCATCGCAAAAGCACAGGGGAAACATTTAGGTCGCTTTCCTACCCCTATTCCTAAAGAGTTTTATCCAGTCTATGAAAAATGGCTTCAACGCATCTATACGCTTGAATCAGCAAGCAAAAAATTAGGCGTTACTGTCAGTCAATTTAGAACGATGATAAAAAAACATAAAAGAAACATTGAGTTAAAGTAAAGTTTTACATACAACAAAAGTATGATGAAATATTTATTGTGCAAGCATATCAGCAATCTGGACTGCTTGTACATGAATTGCACCCTCACTTTAATTATGCTTTCGGCATAATAATTCTAGAAATAAAACATCAGGCTAAAAAATGCAATTTCGCATCTACTTTAGCCTGATAACCTTGACGGAGAAATCTTCTAAGTGTCCATACTTCTGGACAATCATACGAACCATGCACAGGTCGCAATATACGTTCGTTTTATAGGGATATTATATCACATGCGGATAATTTTAAATTGGACGAATTTTAGGAATAAAAAAATCCCCCGAGCGACATGCCTAGGGGATTAATACAAGAAGGTGTTCCTAATCAAGTGATTCTTTATGAATCTACTTTATAATATGCTTGTACGTTAATTCTGATACAATACAGGGGAAACACATCTAATTCGGTGCGGAATTAGAACAATTCCCTAGCTTTTTGAGAAAACAGGACATATAGTCACACCTTTTAAGTCGCAGAATATAATACTGGTAAGTTTGTCTTTAGTAAAGAAGGTGAAATTTATGTGTGATAATAATATAGCTGGCGAAAGAAACAGAAGAAGATGCGACTGTGACTGTGTTTTTGATTGCTTAGAAGAATTGCTAGAAGGTAGAAACGAAGATAGAGATAGAGATAGATGTAGGCGTAATCGTTGCTGCAGAGACGATGATGATGTTCGTGGCGAAAGAAACAGACGAGATTGTGACTGTGTTTTCGATTGTTTAGGAGAATTACTCGAAGATAGAGATGAAGAAAGAAATAGACGTAACAGATGCTGTTGCTGTTTTAGATAGATTAGATTTTTAGAAGTTAAAAATGGGCTGGAACATCCTTCCGGCCCATTGTACTGTGCTTAATTGTCTGGTTAAATTATTTTATAG
The DNA here is from genome assembly GCA_003514865.1 of Clostridiales bacterium. The sequence continues at coordinate 4,485 of DOON01000251.1, read as the reverse complement.
CCTCAGCTAGCTTTCAACTCGCTTTATGCACTCTTTAGTAACACCCAACGGGTACAAGCTTAAATACAGTGAGCACCCTATCTTTTTTTATACCCGCAAAACAGGACAATCTGTAACATGTTTATTAAATAAAGAATATAGTAAATTAACCTTTCTAAAAAGGGAGGTGATATTTATGTGTGATTGGAATAGATGTGAAGAAAGAGTTAAAGAAGAATTCGGCGAACGCCGTCGCTGTTGTCGTCGTCGCTGTTGTTTCTTCCGTAGAGGTTTTATACGTCGAAGGTTTTTCTAATGAAACAAAAAAATAACCAGGCTTAATTGCCTGGTTATTTTTTCATTGCTTCAGCCAGCTTAATCAATAAAGCCTCACCGTATTTGTAAAATTTCAGAAACTGCATCGTATTATCATCAAGCCCAGCTTTCTCTTTTACTATTTTTTCTGCTTCTTGTACAGTCATATCTTTCATCCCTAAAAGTTCTAATATCACTGCTGCCTGAGCTTCAGCAATCTTCTTCAAATTAGCATCTACTTTCAAAAACGCTTCATCAACATTATTGTCATGAAATCCACTTTCAATCAGCATAATATGCTTGCAGTCTGTAGCTGCTGCACCTCGAATTACACCGTAATAATTATAGATTTTTCCGCTTTCAGTATACACTCTTGTCTTTGCTCCCCTGCTTGGACTTCCCATAGCAGAAGCAACATTGCTGGACAACTTTTACGCAAACTCTTTGTCTTGTGGCTTAGAATAGTCATAGAAAACTTCTACTCCTCGTGTCATGCCGTCGTTGGCGTTGGTATGCTCTGATATAAACAAATCATATACTGCAGCTTTCTGTCCTCTTGCATACAGTTCAGGGTCCTGCTCCCAAGTGCGCGTAAAGTCTACTTGAATACCTTTAGCCTGCAGGATTTCTTTCAGATAAGTGGATATCTTCCATACGCCCTCATATTCATAATATCCTGTAAGACCTTTATTAGAGTTCCCCGGCGCACGGCCGGGATCTATTAATACTTTAATCATTATCAGCACCCTCTTTTTTCTTTA
>DOON01000251.1:0-3328 GCA_003514865.1 Clostridiales bacterium | reverse complement strand
GCTATCTAATGCTCCTGTTTCAGACTTCTTAGATTGCTTAAATACTCCGGCTACAATCAATCCTGTAATATAATCTACGGACATAAACAGCAAAAGCGTTTGTAATGACATATCCCATCCTCCGAGTAAGTTCGCTATTATGCTGCCTGCTATTCCTAATGCTCCTATTTTTATTGCGTTTATATTCTCCATTTAATTACATCTCCTTTTAAGGAGCTTATTAGCTCCCTCTATATTATATGTTATTTGTGTATGCTTGTCTCATAAGTGCCGCAGTTGAAATCATATCAGCTAATGCTTCAGTTAAAAAATCAATGTTTTCATTTGTAGATTGCAGTTGATTTTCAAGTCCTGATATTCTTTCCTCTGTTGTTGGTACATGCACAGGCTCAGAATTTCTTATTTAGCCCATATTCCATTGATATACATGTCTCCACACCGTACCCGATAGGTATTTCTACTAAATCATCAATCAACCATTCAGGTGGAATACTTGCTTTGAATTCCTCCATACTTTCCAAATCATTAAATATCACTATATTGTTACACATGCCATTAGTAATTATCGCACACCTTATCATAATTTTCCTCCTTTAAGCATAATACCCTACAAAGATTACTCCTTGATATCCCGCACCGCCTTTACCGCTCCCAGTACTGCTTACCCATGTTCCACCGCCACCAGCACCTGCACGCCATACATATGCTTCGATGCTTGTAGCGAACGGGGTTGATTTTAAGACTGTTGCTGAACTGATGGGCGTTATAATTGATACATACTCTCACTTTACTGGTGATATGATGGCGAATGCAAAAAAGCGGTTAATAATATTTTTTAAAAATTTTTTGACGAATTTTTGACGGCTGTATAATAAACGGCTCGATTTTAACACAAAGATTAATTTTTATTGTTTTTGGGTATAATACAAAAAACAATATAAGGAGGTATGCATATGAAAAGATTACTTTTTATGCCATTAATATTACTCTTGGTTTTAAGCGCATGCAAGGACGGCAATATTGCGGAACAGCCTGGCAATACTGCAGGCATGTTAAAAATAGAAGATTATTATCCCATTACCGAAAATGTGAAATATATCTATAAAGGCGAGGGCAATGAATTCGCTTCGTATAGGGTTTACATAGATTATATGAGCAATGGCAGAGTTCAGACGAGAACCAATAACGGCGGAACTGAAACTGTGAAGGTAATGGAACTGAAAAACGGACAGCTCACAGAGCTTATGAGCAGGAACGAAACATACTTCAGGGAGAATTTTACAGGCAAGGAATATTCCAACGGTAAAATACTTCTGAAGGAACCCTTGAATGATAGCAACAGCTGGTCGGCAGGAGAAGGTATAAAGTCCACAATCACCGGTTTAGACAAGGAAGTAGTCACACCCCATGGCAACTACAGAGCAATTGAGGTTACCACTGAAGGCTCAAAAGGAACAACTTTGGACTACTATGCCAAGGATGTCAGGCTTGTAAAATCAGTTTCAAAGGGTGACGGCTATGAAATCTCATCAACAATTTCATCCATTGAAAAAGATATGCCCTTAACACAGACCGTTACACTATTTCATCCCGACATTGACGGTGTAAATTTAGATACTGTAGATGTTCAGGTGAACTTTAAAACAAATGATGAGGCAAAGGATGTAATAGCCGAAACCATCAAGGAACTTTCAGTATATGAAATACTGAGCACAAACACTAAAATAAACAAGCTTTATTTCGATGAGAAGAAAGAAAGTGTGCACATAGATTTATCCAAGGAATTTGTTACGGAAATGAACGCAGGCGCGAGCTTTGAAGGTCTGGTGCTGCAAAGCATCGCAAATACCTTGGGCACCTACTACGGTGTACAGAACGTCTTCCTCACCGTTGACGGAGGCCCCTACGAATCAGGTCACATACTTCTTAACGAAGACGAACCCCTGAAGGTTGACTACAGCAATATAAAAGCACCAAAATAACATATAGAAGACAATAAAAGCGAGGATACCTCGCTTTTATATTGCATATTCACTTAGGCTGATTATATTGCTTACTTTGGTTACTTCCTTTGCGGGGATTCCCACTACCGTTGAGTTGGGTCTGGTATCGTGGAGAACCACGGCATTTGCGCCCACTCTTGTTCCGGAGGCTATATAAATATTGCCCAATATTTTTGCGGAGCTTCCGATTGTCACATTGTCTCCAACGGTTGGGTGCCTTTTACCCTTTTCATTTCCAGTGCCGCCCAATGTTGCGCCGTGGAACATGGTCACGTTGTTTCCTATAACGGCAGTTTCGCCTATTACAACTCCCATGCCGTGATCGATGAAAAATCCCTTGCCTATGGTGGCGCCGGGATGGATTTCTATGCCGGACCTATGTCTGCCTATGTTTGAAATCCATCTTGCTAGAAAATATCTCTTCTTTAAATAAAGGTTGTGAGATATCTTATATGCTATCATTGCTTTTATATGAGGGTACAGCAGGAATACTTCCAATCTGTTTCTTGCTGCGGGGTCTCTGTCAAATACAGAATCTATATCTTCAATTATTGATCTTACGAATGAGATCATACAATCATTCCCTTCTAATAATACTTAATCATTGACATATACTTTTCTCCGCCATCCGGTGATATGGTGAGTATCTTTTTATTGCTTCCGTATTTTTCGGCAAGCTTTCTGGAGACAGCCACATTAGCTCCCGTCGAAATTCCTACGAGTATACCTGTCTTTGCTGATACTTCAACTGCCGTATCCATTGCTTCCTCTTCCGTAACTGTCAATACTTCATCCACATTGTCACCGTTGTAATTTTTGGGAACAAAGCCTGCTCCTATTCCCTGTATTTTGTGAGGTGACGGGTTTCCTCCTGATATAACGGCTGATTTTTCAGGTTCTGCTCCTGCCACTATTATTTTTTTGTTATATTCCTTAAGTCTTTTTGAAACACCTGTAAGCGTTCCGCCTGTTCCCACTGCTGCCGCAAATATATCAATGTCATTAAGCTGTTTGATTATTTCCTCGGCTGTGGTTTCATAATGAATCATCGGGTTTGCCGGGTTATTGAACTGGTCCGGCATGAAATTATTGGCGTCTTCTTTTAAAATCTCATTTGCCCTTTCAATTGCACCCTTCATTCCTTTTTGTGCCTCCGTAAGAATCAGCGTTGCACCGTAGGAGGAAATCATTGTTCTTCTTTCCTGACTCATGGATTCAGGCATAGTTATGATTACCTTGTATCCCTTCAGCCTGCCTATGAGAGCCAGACCTATACCTGTATTGCCGCTTGTGGGCTCTACTATTATACTGTTTTTCTTTAAATA
>DOON01000039.1 GCA_003514865.1 Clostridiales bacterium | reverse complement strand
ATCGTCGTTGTAGGTAAAAACAAAATCTGTGATACATTGGATGAAGCAGTGCAAAGAGCCAGGAATATTTCAGCCCCCATGAACGCAAGAAGAGCAGGATATAACCCTCCATGCCTTAAAGCAGGAAAATGTGTGGATTGTAAAACAGACGAAAGAGTCTGCTTCAACATGGTTATTATAGAAGGTCAGTTTGCCAAGGATAGAATGAAGCTTTTTATTGTAAATGAGGAATTGGGATTTTAGCAATGAGGTTTTGAAAAAGGTCATACAGTCAGGGGGGGTTTTGGAATAAGCACCCCTGATATTTCCCGAGAAATATTGTTCGTGTTATGGTACATCCATTATCTCACATCTTGTTTATATTTTCCATACAAAGCTGATAGTTTATCAGATAAAATAAAATGCCGTACGTTTTGGATTATCCTTGGTCTACGGGAAATGTCTGATATATCTTTATTTTCTTCGGTTAATGATGTGCCCTTCCAGATTTCGTTCTGTATGCGGTAATTCATATAAAAATTTTATCAACTTCTCATATATTTATTTGACAAAGCATATATATAGGTAATATACTACCTATATAGAAAGCATATTACTTATTATGGAGGGATGTTAGTGTACGATTTTGATACGATGGATAAAAGACTGTTAGTATTTGGTTTTCTGTTTCGAGTTGCTAATCGTCTTCAAAGCAAAATGGATTCGCAGATGAAAGACCTAACTGCAAAGCAATGGTTTGTAATTCTTGTATTAGGATTATTCGAACAGCCACCCACACTAAAGCAACTTGCAGCGGCTTGCGATACTTCTCACCAAAATACAAAACAACTTGTTATGAAGCTGTCTGAAAAGGGATTTGTGACAATCCATAACGACGAGAAAGATGGAAGAGCCATGCGGATAACAGCAAGCGATAAATGCGAGCAGTGGGACAAGGATAATGAACAAATTGCAACGCAATTTATCGACGATATGTTCTCTGGTATGAGCATGGATGAAATTGCCGATTTAAGCCGTTCGCTAATGAAAGTATTTGAAAATTTAGATAAAATAAATGGAGGTAGCTAATGNNGGGGATTGACTACAAAAAACTTGGTCCTATCCATAAAATCATGATGGCTATGATCAAAGGCATGATTCAAAGAAAACCTGAATCTGAGCGAGAAGCAGACGACATAGAATTTCTCAATACTTATAATACAAAAGTGAATTTCGAGGATAAGCGAAGCATAAATCATGTAGTTGACTATGTGAAGGCTCTATAAAATGTATAGAAACAACATTGCTTATAATGCACGCACGAGCATACATTAAGACTTATGGTGGTTAAAACATAGTACATATCAAGCAGTACATGTATAACCGGCTCATTAAATCCTCAAAAGAGGCTAAGTTTCTTAGGTCAAATGCCGCTAATCATTTAGTTATGGTTGGCGGTATTTTTTGCTTTATTTATTACCATAAAGTTCACATTTCTTATCTTTTCTTTACAAAGACTTTATGATAAAATTGCATTAACAATTATGACATAATTTGTCATAAAAATCATAAGGGTCGGAGAATTGGTACATGAATAGGATAAAGGTAGTGATATTACTATTGATGGTAAGTATTTTATTTGCAGGTTGTACAGGAAAAGATGCGGTGATGAACGAGGAAAAACCTATAACGGTTACCATATGGCACTATTACAATGGCAAGCAGAAAAAAGCATTTGATATTCTTTTAGAGAAGTTTAACCAGACTGTTGGAGAGGAGAAAGGAATTATAGTAACGGCGGAATCCAAGGGAGAGGTTGTAAATTTACAGAATTGTATCATGTCAGCGGCGGAAAAAAAGGTAGGATCCGAAAGACTGCCTGATATTTTTGCCACTTACACAGATACGGCAATTCGTATACATAAGATGGGGCTTTTAGCGGATATCAGCGAGTATATGACAGAAGAAGAGCTGAAGGAATATAACCCCATTTTTTTAGATGAAGGAAGTTTTACAAAAGGAAGTCTTCAGATATTTCCTGTTGCGAAAGCTACAGAGCTTTTATATCTGAACAAGACAGATTGGGATAGATTTGCAGAGGACAAGGGATATGATCTTTCACAGCTTACTGCCTGGGAAGGGATTAGAGAGGCTGCAGAGGCTTATTATGAGTGGAGTGGCGGAAAGACTTTTTTTGGAAGAGATGCGTCGGCTAATTTTATGCTAGTGGGATTTCATCAGCTAGGAAAAGATATATTTCAGGAATCGGGAGAAAACGTGAATGTAATTTTAGAGGAGTCCATTCTTAAAAAAATATGGGACAACTATGGACAGCCCTATATCGAAGGATATTATGGAGCATTTGGCAGATTTCGAAGTGATGATTTGAAAACTGGTGACATTGTGGCTGTAGTTGCTTCCACCTCAAGCGTTGGTTATTATCCTAAAGAGGTTACATTGGATAATGGAAATACCTATCCCATAGATGTGGTGGTCTTGCCATTGCCGGATTTTTACGGAACGAAAAAAAGTTCAGTGCAACAAGGTGCAGGTATGGCGGTTGTAAAATCTTCAACACAAAAAGAGAAGGCAGCAATTGAGTTTTTAAAATGGTTCACTGATGTAGAGCAAAATATCAGTTTTTGTATAGATACAGGATACTTTCCCGTAAAAACAGATGACGGAATCAAAGAGCAGATGAAGGAGATCATGAAGCGGATGGGAACACTTGAGAAATCATTGGTTTATGAAAACACAATGTTAGGGTTAGAAGCGATTTTAAGCACTGAATTATATTCTCCAATGCCTTTTGAGGAGGGAAGTATTAAGCGAAGCATTATCACCAAGTATTTAACAGAAGAATTAGAAAACTATAAAAAAGATTACAATGAAATCAGCAGTGAAGACAGAGAGTCTTTTTTAGAAGGTTGCTATGAAAAATGGTCAGTAAGCTTAATAAAAGAATTGGAGAATTAATTAGTAGCAACGGAAGAGGGAAGAATTTTGGCTAAAGAAAAAACTATATTTTCAAAAACATTTGTACCTGTTTTGGCAATTTTACTGCTTGTGATAGGTGCTTATATGCTATTTATTCATCAATATATTTTAAAGAGTCTACGCAGTAATGTCCTAAATATTTATGAGGAGCAGATGATTAACCGTCGAAATGATGTGGAAAATCAAATGCTTACAGGATGGTCGGCTCTTAACGGGGGAGCTGAGCAAATAACCAGGGAAATTGAAAAACTTGTAAAAAAGAGAGGTTATGAGCTATCACAGATTAGTCATGATGTAAATTTGAATCAGGATATTTTAATTGATATAACAGATGATGTTATAGATACATTAAAGACGAGTGGAACTACAGAAATTTTTCTTATACTTGATGGATACGGCTCCTATGAAAACACAGATGTAAGAGCAGGTGTATATATCAGGAACAGTGAGCCAAGAACGTATGCTGCCAATAACAGCAATCTTTTATTTGAACGTGGATTACCGGCTATTTCCAAGGGATGGAAACTTCCTCTTGACAGCTATTGGCAATCAGGTTTTTTGTTTCAGGAAGAGAAGGGAAATGAATATTTTTTTAAACCCTTGCAATCAGCCAGAGAAAGCAGCGGCTCAGATTTCAGGAGTCTTGGTTACTGGAGCTATGGAAATATTGTGGATGAAAAAGATTTAGGGATTTTATCTTATTCGGTTCCCCTAATAGGTACAGATGGAACTGTATTTGGTGTAATGGGTGTAGGAATTAATGAAAATATTTTAATGAAGAATTACAGCTATAATGAGAGAGACATGGAGGAAAGCCGTGCATATATTTTAGCTAAATCCATAGACGGTAAGAATTTCAAGCCTTATATAATAAAAGGGAAGGCTTATAGTAAGATATCCATATTAGACAGTGCAATAGAGTTGCCGGATGAAACAGAAAATGGTGTTTACTGTATATCTGTTAATGCGCCGAATGCCATGNNAACTACAATACTCCATTTGAAGAGGAACAATGGGCACTTCTTGGAATTCAAAGAAAAGAAGAATTATTTCACAGCTATTACACAGTTAAGAGAATACTGGAATTAATGCTGCTGTTCAGTACTGTTATATGTACCGCATGTGTTTTTTGGTTCAGCCGTTTTATATCTGTTCCTATTCAGAATATGGTGATTGATTTGCGGAAAAGTGATCCCTACAAGACTATTCGTTTAAATAAAGCACATATTGAAGAAATTGACGAATTGGCAGATTCGATTGAAATTCTAAGT
>DOON01000274.1:2218-3296 GCA_003514865.1 Clostridiales bacterium | reverse complement strand
GACCTTGTTAAGATTGAAATCATTTGTTAAAACTTTTCCACCAAGCTCCTTTGCAAGTTTGAGAAGCTTTACGTCAACTTCAATATTGTCTCCGTAATCTTTTGATTCAATCACTACATTTACATCATCGTCCTTCTGAAGCAAGTTCAGTATATCCAAACGTCTTCTGCCTCTGTTTCTTTTCAGGCTGTCTGAGGAATCTGCTATGTGCCTCAGCTCCTTAAGTACAAATTCGGGTATTACCAGTGTTCCTTCAACAAATCCCGTCTTGCATATGTCTGAAATTCTTCCGTCAATAATTACTTCGGTATCAAGAATCTTTGGAGAAATCATTTCTTTCTTTGCACTTTTATCTTTTTTCATTGTGCCGCTTTTTTTAAGGTTTATCTGCGGGAAGATGACATCATCTTTTTTCCTTGTGGAAATCTTTATCCCCAGATAACCAAAAATTAAGTATGACAAAATCGAAACAATTGTTCCCACATACTTAATATCCGAAAACGGTTGACTTATGAGGAATGCTATAATAAAGCCAACTATGAGCCCCATTGCACCCCAAATAATGTCCATTGTCGAAAACTTGAGAAGCTCCCTCTCAAATGCACCGACAATACCAAGACCAACCTTTTTGATTTTAGTTGATAAAAGAAAAAATATAATTCCAAAAACTNNCCAGCAATGCTCCGACGGCAGTAATTACCGCTCTTACAATTTTATCTATCATTTGTTCACCTCCTTATCAGTATACCCATATATTTCTACATTATTAAATGTATCACATTTTTTGTTATTTGGCTATACTATTTTGTCTAAATTATATTTAATTATTATTAAATTTGCCTTAATTTTAAAGCAATATGCACTGAAGCATTGTCTTACTCTATTGCTTCAGTGCATCCTCATTAATAATATTATCCAAAAATTCCTGTATTCCCTTGCCGTCCTTGTTTGTAGATAATGCTATTTCGCTGATTAGCATCTGTTTTGCGCTAACAAGCATTTTTTTCTCGCCGGTTGACAGGCCTCGCTCTCTGTCTCGGTATGTTAAATCCCTGACAACCTGCGCAACTTCAAATAT
>DOON01000274.1:0-2113 GCA_003514865.1 Clostridiales bacterium | reverse complement strand
ATTGTCACGAAATCTTTTGTTCCAGTTTGAGTCATTCAATACTGCGCTCTGCCTTAATATATCATATACCCTTTCAACGGCTTCCTCGCCAATTACGTTTCTGAGCCCTATGTTGTTAACATTATCCACAGGTATCATCAGTTTCATTTCACCTACCGGCATCTTAAGCACGTAGTAGCTTTTTATTTCCCCCAGTATTTCCTTTTGCTCCACTGTTTCGATAACACCGGCCCCATGCATGGGATATACTACCTTATCACCTAAATTAAACATTATGCTACCTCCTTATGTTCAGTATACACCATTCAGCAACAAATGTCAAATCAGTTATTATACCTTGACAAGATAACATTGTCAATATAAAATATTAAAAAAATTATTACAATTTCAACTTATTTTTCAAGAAAATTATCAAGAAAATTATTTATAATAAAAGGCTGCATGGGCAGCCTTTTATTGTTACATCTTATTATTTTTTCTGTTCAATCGCTTCTTTGCATGCCTTTACAATATCATCTGCCGTGAGACTGTATTTTTTCAGCAAATCAGCAGGTTTTCCCGATTCTCCGAATGTATCCTTTACTCCAACTCTTTTAACCGGAACCATGCATGTATCTGATAGAGCTTCCAGAACCGTGCTGCCCAATCCGCCGATTATGCTGTGCTCCTCAGCCGTAACCACGGCTCCCGTTTCCTTTGCAGCCTTCACGATTATGTCTACATCCACGGGCTTGATAGTATGAATGTTTATTACTCTTACGTCAATTCCTTCATCAGCAAGCATTTTTGCGGCCTTCAAAGATTCCTGCACCATAATACCTGTAGCTATTATAGCAGCATCGTTGCCGCCTTTGAGTTCAACGCCTTTTCCTATCTCAAACTTATAATCAGCATCATAAATATCCTCGACAGCCATTCTTCCCANNTTACAGCCTGCTCCGCCTCTATACAATCAGCGGGGTTTATTACAGTCATATTAGGAATTCCTCTCATAAGGCTCAGGTCTTCGATTGCCTGATGCGACGCACCATCCTCACCAACTGTGAGTCCGGCATGAGTAGCAGCTATTTTAACATTCAGCTTAGGATATGCCACGGTATTGCGTATTATTTCATAAGCTCTTCCTGCAGCAAACATTGCAAATGAGCTTGCAAACGGGATTTTTCCCGCTAAAGACATCCCTGCAGCAGTACCTATTAAATCCTGCTCTGCAATTCCCACATTGAAAAATCTTTCGGGACTTACCTTTTTAAATTCAGAGGTCTTTGTTGATCCTGACAGGTCGGCATCAAGAACTACCACATTTGGGTTTTCCACCGCTAATTTCTTCAATGCTTCACCATAAGCTTCTCTGGTCGCTTTTGCCATTACATGCACCTCCCTAATTCATCCATTGCGTTGCANNGTTCCGTGCCATGACGCCTGGTCCTCCATAAATGAGCAGCCTTTTCCCTTGGTTGTTTCGGCAATTATTACAACAGGCTTACCTATCACTGTCTTTCTTTCTTCGAAAGCTCTTTCTATGGCATCGAAATCATGTCCTTCAATTTTAATTACATGCCATCCGAAAGCTTCCCACTTTTTGTCTATAGGCTCTACAGTCATTACATCATTGTTTCTGCCATCTATCTGAAGGCCGTTATGGTCTATGATTGCTGTAATATTGTCAAGCTTGTAATGGCTTGCCAGCATAGCTGCCTCCCAAACCATTCCTTCCTGCATTTCACCGTCTCCCAGCAGAGCAAAAACTCTATTTTTTCTGTTATCCAGCTTGAATGCCAATGCCATGCCGTTGGCGATGGAAAGCCCCTGACCCAGTGAGCCTGTGGACGCTTCAACTCCAGGAAGTTTTCTCATATCAGGATGCCCCTGAAGCTTTGAATCTATTTTCCTCAATGTCCCCATTAAATCCTTGCTTATGAAACCCTTCTCCATAAGCACAGAATACAGAACCGGAGCACCATGTCCCTTTGACAGAACAAATCTGTCTCTGTTCTCACCTGCAGGATCCTCTATATTCATTTCCTTGAAATACAAATATGTAACAATCTCAACTGCCGAAAGCGACCCGCCCGGATGACCTGATTTAGCCTCGTGAATCATGGTCAGTATG
>DOON01000294.1 GCA_003514865.1 Clostridiales bacterium | reverse complement strand
ACGGCTGTAATAGGTAAAAACGGTACTATAATAGTTAGATTTAATGGTAACATTAATAAATATACCGAAGATAGAACAGCATGGGTTGAAGCAAACGGCGGCTTAGACGAGTCTTTATTAGGACAGGGAGGAGACAGGACACTTGAGTTTGAAGTAGACGGAAAAACTGAAAGTATAGAAATAAAGGTTGAAGAAATAGAAAATGAAGAAACAGTAACACTTAATAAAGTGGGAAGTTATAACGAAAGCAAAAATGAAATAACCTGGACTGTCACAGTGACGGCAAAAACAATACCGCATGGTGGAAAAATAAAAAATGTGAAGATTCAGGACATAGTGGAAGAGGGACATACATATGTAAAGCACATTATTGACAATACAGAATATACAACACTTTCGGATTTTATATTTGAGGAAATGAAAGACGGAGAAACCAAGACTATCAAGGTAATAACAAAACCTGATTTGTCAAAGATAGGCGACGATAAGCAAGGGAAAGATGTTGTATTTAAAAATACTGTTAATGGAAGCTTTGGAGCTGAAGATGAAAATGAAATCCCCCCGGTAGAGGCTTCGGTTAAAACCAAAATAGAATTTATTAATAAGCATAATGCTACCTATGATCCGAAAAACAGAGATACAATAACATGGACTATAGTATTAAATAAAAACTACCTTGATATGCCGGCAGGAACAACGCTGAAAGATGAAATTCCGGAAGGCTTGAAGTTAGAAGGAGAAGTAACCATGTCTCCCGCAATAGCAGGAGCAAAAGTGACTGCTGCTGGAGACGGAAGTGGATTTACTATAGTATTTGAACAGGGATTAAGTAAAAATGTAACTGTAAGCTATAAAACAAAGATAACAGATAAAAATGCATATGAGCCTAATAAACCAGTGAGTTATGTGAATAAAGCACAGTTGGAATGGGGAAATGATCAAAAGGCAGAGGATACAGGAACGGTCGGAATTGGAAGAACCGTAATTGGTAAGGAATGGGCCGGATACAACCCAAGCAATCACACAATACAGTGGAAGATAAGGGTAAATAAGGACAGGCTGGACATTGTTAATCCTGTTGTGACAGATACACTTCCCAAAGAGTTAGAGTACGTAAGCTATAGTATGGGAGAAGGTACAAAAGATATATGGGGAGAACCGAAACTTGGAACAGATGCAGAAGGAAGACAAACAATAACTTTCACCCATGACGGAACTATAAATGAAATGTATTTAATTCAATTAACAACTAAGATAAAGGATGAATACAAGGATATATATGGAGCAAACATGAACACAAATTTTACAAATAAAGTTACTTTAAAAGGAGATAACCTGACAGAAAAATCGACAACAGCAACAGGAACATATAAAAGTACTGTAATTGCAAAAACTGGAACAGGATATGACTACATNNGTTGTCACAGATGTAATAGGAATGTATCATGATTTCGTGCCAGGTTCGCTGAAAATAGACGGAAAATCGGCTGAAGGCAAGTACACAGTATCCGAAGACGGAAAGACATTGACTACGACATTGGGGGATATAAACGATGTAGTGGTTATAACCTATGAAACGCAAATATCGGAAGAACAGCTGAGAATATTGTTTGAAAAAAACGGAAGACCAGAACTTGAAAACAATGCAACAATAACAGGAGTTGAAATAAAAGACGGCGGAGAGACAATCAAGGGCAAGCAACCAATCAACAATACGGTTGTAAGCAAGAAGGCAAGCTACACACCCGGAGAGGATTCAATTGAATGGGTAGTTGAAGTTAACTTAAATCAGGTTGATTTTGGTGATGTGGATGTTGAGCTTGAGGATAAGCTGCAGGATGGTCTCATCTTAGATAAAAAAAGCGTTAAGCTGTATGAATTGGAGATGAAGGCTAACGGTACTTATAGCATAGGAAATGAATCAGATAAGGTAACGTTTGAGTATGATACAGATACTAATAATGTTGTATTCAACCTCGGAAAGGTAGATAAAGCATATCTCCTGAAATTCAGTACGGATATCGCCGGAGATAGTGCAGATAGAGTAATTAAAAACACTATAACACTGAAGGGATATAGTGTTATAGATAACAGTTCAGAAACATCTATATCGGTGAAATTTGACAATTCAACAGGTGGAGCAAGCGGGAGCAACACGAGAGGCAGCATACGAATTATTAAAAATGACGATCTCGGAACTCCGATTAAGGGAGTAGAGTTTGAACTGCTTGGTGCGAATGATAAGAAATTTGGTTCCGGTTTTACGGATGAAGACGGAATTTTAGAGTTTGGAGATTTGTTGATGGGAACCTATTATATCAAGGAAACCAATACTCCGGACGGATATGTAAAGCTGGACGAAAATACAACTATTGTACTGAAAAAGGGATTTGACGGTGAAATTGATCTTAAGCATCAGGAAGTTGTAATAGTAAACGAAAAAATCAGAGAAGGCGAAATAAATGTTATAAAGGTAGACGGCTCAGACAGACTGCCAGGTGCTGAGTTTGGAATATACAGAAATGGTGGAGATACTCCTGTAAAGACAGCAGTTTCTGATAATAGTGGAGTAGTTACTTTTGAAAATATGACTGCGGGAGAATACTTAATTAAAGAAATAAAGGCTCCTGAAGGATATGTGAAGTCTGAAGCGGTAATATATGTTAAGGTTGTAAAGGATGGTGCAGGGCTGAAGGGCGAATATAGCAAGGACGGAAAAGAGTATTCAGCAGATGTGCCGTAATTTGAAAACAGCTCAATAGATATTGTGCTTAACAAAAAAGACGGAAATAACAATTCTCTGCAGGGAGCAGAATTTACCCTGTACGATGAAGACGGAACGACTGTATTTGAAAATCGTAAGGCTGTAAAAAGCAATGATGACGGAAAGGTTGTANNAAGGCAGTTCCGGCAGGAAAATATATCATCAAGGAAACTAAGGCGCCGGCAGGATATAATGGATTCGATAAGGCTATTGTCGCAGAAGTAAAAGCGGACGGGACATTCGTATTAACCGTAGGTGGGGAAGTCCTTGACGATAATACAGTTATTAATGAAAGAAAGCCTGAAACACCTGAAAAGCCTGAGAAACCCGAAAAACCGGAGAAGCCTGAAAAACCTGTTGAACCAAACAAACCTGAAACACCTGACAATCCGGATAATGAAACAATAGATGAAACCGACGTACCTTTGGACGGAGGAGAAGAGGAAATAATTAATGAACCGGAAGTACCTGAGGGAACAACAAACCTTGGAGATAAGCTTCCCAATACAGGCTATGTACTTAATACATGGATG
>DOON01000256.1:5843-9604 GCA_003514865.1 Clostridiales bacterium | reverse complement strand
CAAGCTCTTTAGGAATAGCCGCACAGTTTACAGTAATGAACGGATACTCTCTGCGTTCACTTATATTGTGGATTAAAGAGGCTATGTAACCCTTACCTACGCCTGTTTCTCCAAGCAGTAATACAATAACGTTCATATTTGCAATATGATTAACCATATTCATAACCTGCTGCATGGAATTACTTGATAAAACCGGATTTGATAAAGACACAGCCTGACGCTTTTGGTATTCATCTTTATACCATTCCAGTTCATTAGTTAAATTTTCAAGCTGAGCCTCTAGCTTCTTTTCTTCAGTTATATCTTTTGAGAAGGTTATTATCTTATATATACCTTCATTTTTTATAACAGGATAAGCAGTTGCAAGGAGGATTTTTCCAGATGCTGTATTCTGAACCATTGTTGCCTTACTTTTTGTGCTTATGACCTTTCCTGTTATGGAATGATCCAATACATTTTTCTCTAAGTCTTCCGGGCCCATTCCAATCAATTTATCTTCTGATATACCAAAATATTTTTCACAGGACTTGCTTGCTGCCGTAAAGCGGCCTTTTCTGTCAGCAATTGTTATCAAGTCATAGCTCAAATCTAAAATTAACTGCAAATCTTCAATATTTCCTCTCAAATATTCGGCTATCATTTTAATCTCCTCTCACGTGAACCTATATCTTATGCATCAGCATTATCTAAAGCCTTAACACCATATCTCAAAAATGAAATGATTACAGATGCCAATAGCAGAACCTCACACAGGACACCTGCATATGAACGCGTATGAATATCATAAATCAGCCATGCCGGAGAATTTATGAACAAATTTGCCAATCTTACATTTTTTGCGTTTCTCGTCCACGATGATACAGCTATTGCAATCATCCCTATGCACGGCAGCAGGCTGTATGCATCTTGCCATGTAAAAAAAGTCACGCCCAGATGAAGCCCCACAAATATCCAAAGCCAGCCGTCATTTCTTGCCCATTTATTCTTTGAATTAATTAAAACAAAATTCCTGAGCATGCTTATCAATATATTTAAGCTTCCCGAAATAGCTGCAAGCATCAAAAAGTGCACAGTGTATGCCACGTTAGACATCATCTGCATAAAAAACAGCTTCCTGCTGCTCTTGCACTGATATGAAAAAAGCATTGCGCCTGTACCTATAAATCCCACAAGCTGCGTAATGACAAAATACATATTTACCTCTCACAATATTAAGTATTTTACATCTATGGAAATATAAGATTTCAGTTAGTCCATTACTTTAACAGATTTTATTTTCGGCTGATTTTCCGGTTTCACCTTCCCATTTGAGTCTTCTACCTTTGTATTCGCGCAGATTTTATCAACAATATCCATTCCCTCGGTTACATATCCGAAAGCAGCATATTGCCTGTCTAAAGACACACTGTCCTCATGAACAATGAAAAACTGAGAGCTTGCACTGTCAAAATCTAAAGACCGTGCCATGGATATGGCTCCCCTGGTGTGAGATAATTTATTATCTACTCCGTTGTCAGCAAATTCCCCTTTGATTTTGACATCAGATCCTCCGGTTCCATTTCCCAACGGGTCTCCCCCTTGAATCATAAATCCCGAAATAATTCTATGAAATGTCAATCCATCATAAAAGCCTTCTTTGGCTAACTTTACAAAATTATTAACCGTAATTGGCGCATTGGTCTCATCTAATTCAACATAGATGGAACCGTAGTTTTCCACTTCAATCACTACCTTGTGGCTGCCTTTAAAGCCTTCTTTATCAGCTGTTTCTTTTTCATTCTCGTTATTTTTGTTATCTTTGTTATTTTTGCTCTCAGAGATGCATCCAAACAGAGCAAGCATTGAGATACTGACAATCAATAAAAGTATAAATTTTTTCATCGCGTTTNNACCTAATAATCTTTGCACATTTTTCCTTCTGAAATGTAATATTGTCTGCTATTATAGCATACTTTCTGTAGCTATAAAACAAAATTATCATCAATGCTTAATAAACATTCACCAAACCAGTGCTTTAGTTATTTAAAATATGGGCAGTCTGATTTCAGGCATTCTCTGTTCTTGGATTTAAATGTGCATACAGGTCTATATCCTTCATAATCATATAGCTTTACATCTGAATTTTCCTCAGTAAGCTTTGCAGCTTCTTTGATAGCAGTGAATAGATTCCTTTTACAACACCTGGGTCCGCCTGTCTTTGAAATCTCTATTAAGGCTGTACCCGTCATACGATTAGCCAGTCCCCAATTTTCCTTTGTTAAAGGAGTGGCTTCTGTTACTACACTTATATAAATACCGGTACCTACAGCAGCGCCGCAGTTTCCATAGAATCCACATATTCCTCCCTTTACATCTCTTGCTCTCGTCTTAGCAACCTCAAGCTTTTTGATTTTAGACAATCTATCGCCTTTAATATTAAAATACGACGTAAGAAGCACTGCGGGAACAAGAAAATGATGCTCCGGACCATGCATGTTTATGCTGTTGCTCTTCATAAGCTCTATTGCCATTTCAACAGGATTGGTTTTATCAGTCTCCTTACAGTATTTATCTATTAATTCATACCCATCCAGAGAATGACAAGCATCACATACATAATGTCCCTCTTTACATCTCACATTAGCCTTAAACTCTCCATGACAATACATGCATTCCACTTTGCTGTAATCTTCGAAATACTCCAATACACTTCCGCAAATCATGCAATCGTTTGTATGTTTTATATCTTTCATTTTATCTTCTCCAATGTTTGATTCAATTTATATTTAATATATTATCATGATTATAAAATTTATCAACAAAAAAAGCTTCCAAACAGTATGTGGCACTGAAAAACTATTATCTTTCCTGCACATCAGAGAGAAAATTAAAGCTCCACCATTTCTAGTAAAGCAAATTGAAATAGTGGAGCTTTTTATTAATTTGTGTAATTTAGCTGACTATTCTCTTCATACTTACAGATTCTTCAAAATACTCCTTGGAATTCAATGCAACAACTGCTGTATCGTCGTTTGCCTTTGAATTTTTTACCTTCCTGCGTCTTTTTCTTGTTATTTTGCTAAAGCAGCACTTTTTCCTGCTATTCTTCCAAATACAGCAATGTCCGCCAATGCATTTCCGCCAAGTCTGTTGCTTCCGTGAATTCCGCCTGTTACTTCACCTGCTGCATAAAGGCCTTTGATTAATTGTCCGTCAACACCTACAGCCTGCGCAAATTCGTTTATTTCCACCCCGCCCATTGTATGGTGAACTGTAGGTACACGTGCTCCCGCATAGTATGGTGCTGTATCAATCTTATCTGCAAACAATGTCCTGCCAAATTGTTCAGCAACAGTTCCGTCCACTGCCTTGTTGAATGTATCAACAGCACTCACAAGGTTTGCAGGATCAACACCTATCTGAGCTGCCAATTCTTCTAGAGTCTCGCCCTTGAATGCTCTTCCTGCCGCAACCAAATCATCAATAGTTTCATTGAAATTGTTTTTAGTATCTCCGGAAGGATATGAATGCTGATCAACTATAACCCACATATAAGCGTCCTTTTGGTCCATAAGAGGCTTAGTCATAACGTCTCTTCTTGCTCCTTCGTCAACAAATCTTTTTCCTTCCTTATTAACAAATATACGGTTTTGAACTCCCTGCTCAATATTACCACTTAGGCTTCCCGTTTTAGGATCTCCCATCGGAAGAAGCTGTATATGTTCCATTCCCACAAGTGAAGCGTTGATTGCCTGAGCCATTACAATACCGTCCCCTGTAGC
>DOON01000256.1:1688-5700 GCA_003514865.1 Clostridiales bacterium | reverse complement strand
GATATACCCTGTTCCAAGCGGCTTGACCGGTTTATGCGATCTGTTCCAAAGTGCGCCGAGAACTGTAAAAACTTCATTCTTGAACTCCATTCCGAGACCTTCAAGCCATTCAATAGCAGGAAGAGTATTCTCCGCAAATGTGTCTATTAAAACCGGTTCCGCAATTTTATCCCCGCCATTGTATGTTTGAAGCTTATGAAGTGTAGGAGAATCAAACAAAGTTGTCTTTCCTGAAGCTAAATATTCATCCCATTCCTTCTTAAGTGTATTCTGCCACTCTTTAACTACCAGATCTGTTTGTTCTTCCGCCAATATTCCTTCGACAGTCTTCTTTTCCAAGTCCGTCATCTGCAAAGTCGATTGTCTGTCAGGGTCTGCAGAATTGTATGCCGATCCGGAAATAATTGTATTTCCTCCAACCTGAGGCTGTTTTTCTATAACAATAACAGATGCTCCGTTTTGATGAGCGGATACCGCCGCTGCGAGACCCGCTCCACCGGCTCCTATTATAATTACATCTGCTGTTTTCTCAATATCTTCTGCCTTTTCATTGCTTCCTGCAATTTTCTTGTTCTTCAATGCAGCAATATTTGCTCCGCCCTTTTCTAATGCTGCTTCTACAGCTGCCATTATACCTTTACTTGAATATGTCGCTCCTGAGACCATAGGAACATTTAGTGATGTGTTTTCTTTGATTTCCAACACTATCTTTTCAACCGCCTTGTCACCTAGGCCGGCAGTTTCAGTATGTACAACAACTATATCGGTTATTTCTGTTTCAGTAACCGTAACTGTTGCTTTGATTGTTCCATGGAAGCCTTCGGCCTCTCCTTCATATGTTCCTGCTGTGAAAATTGCATCAACACCAGCTTTGCCTGCAGGTTTTTCACCTGTGTTGGTGCCGCATGCAGCCAGGCTTAAAATCATTGCCAANNAATTACTTTTTTTGACTTCATTCTCTCCTCCAATTTTGCTTCTTAATGAATGTATTCATTGAATGCATTCATTATATTTGATTGTTTGTTAAATATCAAGCATTATTTTTTAAAAAATTTTTACCTTTTACTTTCAATGCGCTATTTTATTATGTATAATGAAATTTAACAGAAAACTAAGAAGTTAATTTTGCGGAGGATGTGTAGAGGTGAAAGGTAGAGCTTTACAGGCACAAAGAACCAAGGAAAAAATTTATGAAACAAGTATTAATCTTTTTAAAAGCAAAGGGTTTGACAATGTAACCATACAAGATATTGCAAAATCTGCAAATATATCCGTAGGGCTATTTTATAATTATTATAAGTCTAAAAATGATATCTTGTATCAGAAATTTTTAATTGCAGATGAGGTTTTCAATAAATTTATGAAAAACGGAATTAAAGGTGACACAATTAAGGAAAAAATTAAGAATTACATGCTTTTTTACATAGACTTCGTCATGGGTAATCCCTATGATTTTATTAAAATATTATATAACAACAATAACACCTTGTTTACTGAGGAAGGAAGAGCCATGCAGACTCTTCTGGACCCTATTATAGAGGAAGGTTTTAAAAATGAAGAGTTAACCGTAGATATGAAAGTCAGTGAAGTCAACGAATACCTTTATCAGGCGATGAGGGGGCTGATATTTCACTGGTGCCTGCATAATGGCGATTTTGATTTACACCAAAGAGCAGAAAAATACCTGGGCCTGCTAATAAGGCCCTTGTAATCTTATTTATCTGTGCCGATGATTGTAGGTTGCCTTTACGCCTTACACTCATCTTTCAATGCTTTTAGCTCGCTATGGCCGCTTTCCCATTTATAGCCGTTGTATCGAACCATAAAGAAAAATGTCCTGAAAACCCAATCTATAATCATTGNNGCCCGAAGCCTATTCTCATTGTCCACATGGAGCATACTCCCACAATCATTGTATAGCGGGCATCGTTAGATGCTCTCAATGTATTCGGCAGAGTAAACGACAACGGCCATATAAAGCATGCGCATACGCTGTGAAATATTATAACCTGGCTTGCCATAGCTGCAGTTTCTTTTGATAAGTGAAATATTTTAACTATAGCCGGTGTGGCAAATACTATTCCCACATTCAAGACAATCATTGAAATATATGCATACATTAATAATTTTTTTGTATAATACCTTACTTGCTGATAATCACCGGCACCCACGCACTGGCTGACTACAGTTATCAATCCCAATCCTATTGCTGCTCCCGGAAGTATACCAAATGCTGAGACCGTATTTCCTATTGCATTTGCAGTTATGGAAGCCGTTCCGAATCCTGCCACAACGCTCAGAAGCAGTATTTTACCAAGCTGAAACATGCTGTTTTCAATACCGTTTGGAACACCTATCTGCAATATATTTTTAACCATCTCTTTATTATACTTGTATCTGAATGGGCGGCTGATGCGTATTATGAGCTCCTGATTTCTGAGCAAGGAAATAATTATAACGGCAGCCACTGCCCTAGAAACGAGCGTCGGAATTGCCACGCCTTCTACTCCCATGTGGAATCCATATACCAGCAATGCATTTCCTGCTACATTTATGCCGTTCATTATAAGTGAAGTCAGCATTGTTATCTTTGAATTGCCCATAGATCTGAAAAGTGCCGCACCGCAGTTGTAAATAGCAATAAAAGGAATGCTTGCAAACACTATGAGCATATATGTGTTGGAGTAAGCCGCAACATCCTGTTCAATAGCCCCAAACAACACATTTAATATGAAGCCTCTTCCAAAATACATGATTGCCATTACAACCAATGAAATCAACGTCACAAATACAATCAGCTGTTCACCTGCCTCACATGCTTTGTCGCTGCGCCCCTTCCCTATATATTGGCCTGCCACAACAGCTCCTCCTGTGGCCAAGGCCGCAAAAATATTTATTAAAAGTATATTTATAGAGTCAACGAGAGACACAGCCGAAACTGCACTTTCTCCTACGCTTGCAACCATCAGGGAATCGGCCATTCCCACGGCCACAGCAAGAAGCTGTTCAATCATAAGAGGAAATAACAGCCGCAACAAATTCTTATCCGTAAATAAATAATCTTTATTTGATACCTTTTCCATTTTCATACCTGCCCTTTATACTATGCAATAGTTATGACCAACATAAAAAAATCCCTCTTCAAACATTCAGAATGGATTTATCGATTTCATTATACTATTGTCGAATCACTATCTATTTTGTTTCAATTTATTATAATCCTGTTTACTTTTACAAGTCAACCGGATTTTGAAGGATAACGTATCGATTTTAAAGAAAGCTAATGATAAAAAGATTTTTCTCAGATTCATTATAGTCTGAGACGGTCAGCAGAGTATGAAGCCTCACACACGATGTAATGAGGCTGAAAACTCAAGTTGCAGGTACAAAAAATTCTAAGCTTGAATTTTCAAGTCATATATGTTATATTATGATTGTTAGTTTTTTAACTAACAGACATTATACTTTATACAAAATTTAAGAGGTAGGTATTATATGATTGCGCTATTAGAACTATCACCGGTATTCCTGATGGCCGGATTAATGATAGCAAGTAACTTGGGAACATTAGGCCTTGATATCTTGCAAATTGCACCGATATCTGTTGTTTATGCAGCAATTATTGCTGCTGTTACTGAAAAAATCAAATTTAGTGATTTAGTTGATTCTGCAGTGGACAATGTAAAAGAAATGCAATTGGTATTTTTCATTTTAATGTTAGCTTACGCCATGGCAGAGGCATTTATGGCAACAGGTGTAGGCGCCGCTATAATTAATTTGGCACTAGGACTTGGACTGACTGCAAAGACAGTTGCAGTTACTTCTTTTATAGTAGCATCCATTTTATCCGTTGCTACAGGCACCTCATGGGGCACATTTGCCGCCTGTGCACCGATTTTTTTATGGTTGAACCATATTGTTGCAGGAAATCCTGTTATAACAGTTTGCGCTATAGCAGGAGGTGCTTGCTTCGGAGATAATATAGGTTTAATTTCTGATACTACTGTCGTAA
>DOON01000256.1:0-1629 GCA_003514865.1 Clostridiales bacterium | reverse complement strand
CGATTACCGCCATTAAAGGTATCCCAACCTTAGCATGCCTGGGAGTAGGATTGATATCTTCATTAATATTTGGTTTATTTGCAGGAACAATTACATCTGTTAATCAATTTTTGGATTACATAATGACAGGATTTGCAGATGCAGGCTCCTGGGTTATTGTTATGATGATGTGGGTAGGTGCTTTTGGCGGTATTATGTCTAAAATGCATGCCTTTAAACCACTATCAGACTTTATTTCCAAAACCTCAAAAAATGTAAGACAATTAATGTTTGCAAATGGAATTCTGTCTTTAATAGGAAATGCCGCTTTAGCGGATGAAATGGCCCAAATTGTTACAATAGGTCCTATAATTAAAGATTTAACCGATGAAAATGTCGAGGCAAGCGAAGAGGATATGTATAAGCTGAAACTGAGAAATGCTACATTTTCAGACGCATTAGGCGTCTTCGGTTCTCAGCTAATTCCGTGGCATGTCTACATCGGATTTTATGTAGGAATAGCAAATGCAGTCTACCCATTGCATACTTTCGTTCCTTTCGATATTATAAAATACAATTTTATGGCTATAATAGCTGTAGTTTCAATCTTATTGTTGACACTTACAGGATTTGACCGATTCATACCATTATTCGGGCTACCTTCAGAATCAAATATGCGTCTGAAAAAAACGCCAAACAGTGAAATTTAGCATAACAAGAAAATGCAGAAAATAAAGTTAAAATAGTAATATATGTAAAACATATAGATAAAGTATAATGTTGCAAACTAAAAAAACCTCACATGAGGTTTTTTTAGTTTGCATATCTACCCTTTTACTTACTGNNCTCATCCAGTGCAGACCACTTAACAACGGCCCGTACCTTTTCTCCTGTGCCATACTCATGACTTTTATCAAGGCTTACCGTTCGTATAATGGTTCCATCAGAAGTAAGAAGTACATACTCCATAAGCTGTCCCTTGAAGGAGCTGCCCAGCACTTCCATCTCTTCACCTTCTTTGCAAAAATAAACATCCTCCAACCGGCAGAAGCGATTATTCTTCTCATCATAATTTACACTTCCTATAAAGTCCAATGAGAATTTAGTTGCAGGCTTTTCATAAAGATTACGAGGCATATCAAATTGCACCAGCTCACCTTCATTCATGAGCATAATTTTATCGGCAACAGAAAAAGCCTCCTCCTGATCATGTGTTACAAATATGGTTGTAATATTAAATTCTCTTTGAATAGCTTTAATTTCCGACCTCAGCTCCAGACGAAGCTTTGCATCCAGATTTGAAAGAGGCTCATCTAAAAGCAAAAGCTTCGGATGTGTAACCAAGCCTCTGGCCAGTGCAACCCTCTGTTGCTGACCGCCGCTTAATTGCGAGGGAAGCTTTTTTTCTTCACCTTTCAAATGAACCTTTTCAAGCATTTCAAGCCCTATTTTCTCAGCATCTCTTCGCTTGATTCCCGCAAATTTAAGGCCATAAATAACATTGTCCAGCACCCTCATGTGCGGAAAAAGCCCATAGGATTGAAAAACTGTAGAAACAGGTCTTTCTTCAGGCGGAATGGTAGTTATATCAACTCCGTCAAGAGTAATTTCACCTCTGTCAAGCTTTAGAAACCCTCCTAAGGACCTCAG
>DOON01000259.1 GCA_003514865.1 Clostridiales bacterium | reverse complement strand
TTGTTTTTCAATTAGTAGGAATTTTAAACCATTTAGCTTTTCATCCTTACGGGTAGCCCATAAGCTACCAACAACTTTTCCAATGAACATAGTATTGCTCCTTTCTATACTATCTGAACACCTAAATCACGCATATAATCCCTCGCCAAAGCTGTAACAATGATATTCTTATCTGCTTCAAAGACATCTCCTGCCTGTAAGTTCAGTTTTCGCACTTTTGCAATAGTAAGAAGCTCCTTCTTGTCACTTTTATGAATTTCATCCTTTACTTCCTTATTAATAGTTTCTTTAATAGTTTCTTTAATTTTTTCAAAATTCTTTAATGGAAGCATAGAAGCACCATACCTTAACAATTGGTTTTTGTTATTTTCAAGAACTTGCAACAATGCCCTTGGAGCCGCATGCTGACTTGCCTGAAGCTCCATTCCTTCTTCTAAAAAAACAACATCCTTCTTATTCAATAAACGTTGAAAAATAATTACTTCATCTTCTGTTTGTGGAAGTCCTAGTGCTATATGATTCATATTTAAAATAGACAATTCAGTAACGATTACTATATCAACATCAAACTTATCTTTAACTGACGCTATTTCATAGCCTCTTTTTTCGTAATAAGTCCTAATGCTTGAAGNNCCACTGTCCTTCTAGGTCCTTCATTCTGCAAACGTTGAATAATAATATTTGTGATTTTTTGCACTAATATTTCAACATTATCCATATATATCACCTCTTAACAATAAGCCCACGTACACCTTTCTTATATCCACAAGCATTTGCTTCATCGTAATCAATGTGCATGTAAGTCTCAAACTTGGAACTTACTCTCACTATAACATCATCAAATTTAAGTGGTCTTTCACTAAACACTTTAACGGATACCGCCTCTTGATTTTTGACACCTAGCCTTTGGGCATCTGTATCTTTTACATGAATATGACGTTTTGCAACAATAACGCCTCTATCTAAAACAATAGACTTGGAGCCATTCATCACAATAATACCTGGTGTGTTTTCAATATTTCCACTTAATTGAACTGGTGCATTTACACCTAGTGAACGTGCATCTGTTAATGAAACCTCAACTTGACAGTCTTTTCGCTCTGGCCCAAGAATTACAACATCGTTAATTGTGCCCTTAGGTCCTTTAATGTTCACTCGTTCTTTTGATGCAAATTCACCTGGCTGTGATAAATATTTTGATGGGTGTAATTGATACCCCTCTCCAAACAGGGAATCTATTGCCTCCCTATTTAGATGAACATGTCGTCCGCTTGCTTCAATTTCAAAAGTTTGCTCCATTACTTCATGTATACGAGAGATAACTGTATACCCGATTGTATCAATATTATTTTTAGTCATAATCTCATCCCTATTCTACTGAACTTTCTTTTGACTGCACCATCAAAATCCAGCAATAATCCTTTAAACTAGTCGCTATTGAAATATAATTTATATAATCCTCAAATTTCAAAATCTCCTTCATTTCTTTAGCGATAAAGTTTTCAAGCTCTTGCAAATATACGTGTAATTCAAATAAAGCTATGACACAATCTTCATCTTTATAGGTTGGAATAAATATACCTTCTGGATATAGACTGGCACTGTATGACCTTTTCTCTTCCAAAAACTTTTCAATTTTCTGTATCAGCTCTAATCTGTATGACAATAAAGTCTCTATTGATATTGCTTTGACTATCATTAGTATAGTATTTAAAGCCTCCACTAGCTCCATCTTTCCTATATTGTGACTTTTCTTTTGTAAAGTCACAATACGGCTTATTGTAATATCAATTTTAATCTTAAATTGATAAGATAAGTGACTTTTCCAAATTTCCTGTCCATTTCCATTATTACATATTAAAACCTCATGTATATTTCTTGTATTCTCTGATTCATTTATTTTTAATTGTGTCTTTGGGGAGGTTGTTTCCTGATTCTTAGCCTCTGAAGTTTCCGCTATATCTGCATATTCAATAGTAATATCTTTTAAATACTCTTTTGCAGAAGGTGTAATCACAGTCCCAGGTTCTAAAATTAGGAATTTTGTTTCTTTTAATTTCGTCGTACGGAGTAGTTTTTTAATTTTGCTTTCCGTTAAAATAGCCATTAGTATTCACTTCCCCTCGATAAAGAAAAGGCTGGACATAAGCTTTTATTATGCTCAGCCTCACTTTTTATCTTGCAACTTAAATCGAAATTGTTGATTTTATACTTGAGTATTGTTGTTTTTTGGTAAGATTACATCTACTTCAACATGAGGACGAGGTATCACATGAACAGATATTAATTCACCAACTGCTTCTGCTGCCGCTGCTCCAGCATCTGTTGCAGCTTTAACAGCTCCTACATCTCCTCGAACCATAACTGTTACTAGCCCGCCACCTACTTGCTCTTTTCCAATTAATGTTACATTTGCTGCTTTAACCATCGCATCTGCTGCCTCTATTGATGCTACCAATCCTTTTGTTTCTATCATACCTAATGCGTTTGTATTAGCCATTGTAATTTCCTCCTGTTTTTAATTTTAATTTTATAGTTTCGTATTTTGTTTTTTATCAATATTAAAATCTGCTATTTCTTACTTTAACTTTTGTAGAACACGTTCCACAAGTAAATCTATTAATTGATCCTTAGTAAGCCCTAAGTTTTCATCAGCTATGGCGCCAGCTTCTTCAAATACATCTTCTCCACGTATTTTATCTAATGTCCTGACGCCATAAGCAACTCGGCGAAGATTAAATAGATTTTGTGGACCAACATTGTCAGAAGTAGAGCTTCCACCTGCAGCTCCACAACCTAGCGTCAAGGCAGGCATAAGGTTAGTAGTTGCTCCTATTCCGCCTAATGTAGCTGAACAATTTACTAAAAATCGTGAAACTGGCACTTTTAAGCCAAACTCTTCAATAATTTTATTGTTTGTTGTGTGTATAGTCATTGTATGTCCTGCGCCTTCAAAATTTAAAATTTCTATACTTAAATCGCGAGNNTTCTCTTGAATAAGGCGCGAGGTCACCAACACGTGATTCTTCTGCAATAAGAACTTTTGCATTTTCTGGTACAGAAATACCAGCTAATTCAGCAACAACCTTTGCAGTTCTCCCAACGATCTTAGGATTCATTGTACCGTTTGGTCTTAGGATATATTTTTCAAGTTTTAAAGCGTCTTCTTTTGGTAAGAAATAACCGCCTTGTTTCTTAAACTCCGAAATCACTTTTTCTTTACTGATTTTTTCGACAATAACAGACTGTTCAGATGCACAAACTGTACCATTATCAAATGTCTTAGATTCAATAATAAGCTCAACTGCTTTCGCAAAATTTGCGCTGCGTTCTATAAATGCAGGACCATTACCCGGTCCAACTCCAATTGCTGGTGTTCCAGAGGAATAAGCTGCACGAACCATTGCAGACCCACCAGTGGCAAGAATTAGGTCTGTATTTTCATTTTTCATCAGTTCATTGGTTGCCTGCAATGTAACTGTTGTAATTACACCAATAGCACCATCCGGTAAACCAACGCTTTTACCTGCTTCATTTATAATGCGAGCTGTTTCTTTGATACAATTTACTGCACTTGGATGAGGTGAAAATACTATAGCATTTCCTGCCTTAATACTTATTAGTGATTTGTAAATAACTGTTGATGTGGGATTTGTTGAAGGAATAAGACCTGCAATAACTCCAAAAGGAACAGCTACTTCCATATATTTAGCTTCTATATTATTGGTGATTATACCAACTGTCTTCATATCTTTAATTGCATTTAATACGTCTCTTGATGCAAAAGCATTTTTAAGGACTNNAAGGACTTTATCTTGCCATCTCCCAAATCCTGTTTCTTCTTGTGCCATCTTAGCTAGCTTCACACGATTGTCAAAACCTGCTTTTGCCATAGCTTTACATATGGTGTCAATTTGCTCTTGAGAAAATTTGGCTATTTCTTTTTGTGCTTCTTTTGCTTTTTTAAGCAAATCTCTGGTTTCTTGAACCGAAACAAGGTCTTTATCTACCAATCCCATTAATGCTCAACTCCTTTTTCTAACAACGCTTCAATAAGCATTGCTTTATTAGCAAATTTAATTTCTGATTTCTTTATGGCAGAAAGATTTAAATCATTTGCAAGAGAACGTAAATCGGTCACTTTCATTTTTTCTAGTTTTTCTTTATCAAAGGATGAATTTACGATTGTATTTACTTCATTTTTCGAATTTTCTTGCAATATTTCTTCTGAATCATTCATAGGTGTCGGAAAGGCATCTCTTTTTTCTTCCAATTTTTCATCTTTCTCAATTTCTTCCATGATGGGTTCATTTAATTGCTTCAAATCCAAAGAATTATTTTTCTTTTTACCAAATGATTTCATCAACATTTGCTCAACCTGGTCATCCAATCGTGGGATAACATGGCTGCTGATTAAACAATTCTTACCTGCCACAGCGACTTCACCTGCCTCAACTGCTGATTTTACTGCCGCAACATCTCCAATAATATGAATTGTTGTCAATCCTCCACTGATTACTTCACTTCCAATTAGAATTATATTTGCTGCCTTTACAGCTGCATCTGCTGCTAGGATTGGNNAAAACCTAATGCCTTAGCCACAGTAATCACCAACTAATAACTGGTCGGGTTATCAGCTACAGCTTCCACAGCTTTAGCAAATGCTTCACATGCTGCCTTACAAGCTGATTGCGACCCCGTTAACAATGCTCCGGCAAAGTTTGTTTCAGATGGTGGAGCATAAAACACACCCATTGTTACATCAGCAGCTTTTAAAGCTGCATCAATAGCTACCATTGCTTCAAGCGGTGGTGCTATTAAATAAGCAATGGCTTCTCCTTCTTTAACATTTGCCCCCTTTGAAAGAAAAGAACCTGTTCTCGATATACTATGAGCAAAATAAACTATTGAGTTATCATCATTTGCACTATAAAAACTAGCTTCATTTTTTATTACCTCAATAGCGCGATCTAGACCACTTCGTATTTCTGCCGGACTTGGGCCTGCTAAGATTCCAATAACTTCTCCAGCTAATTTTGTAGAAGCATTAGCAGCTCCAGCGTACATACTTCTTGCATATACAACTTTTACATCGGATGCCTTCGTTGCTTCATCTAACGCTACATATGTTACATCATCACTATCACATGTGATAATCCCTAAACTTTTTTGGTTTGGTTCTAATTTTAATTCCTTTGCCAATCCATCATCAACATTTGGAATGATTTTTACACTTAGAACATTTGCACCTAATCGTTCATTTTTCATTAGGAAACCTCCTCTTTAAATCAAGTAGCTCTATTATTTTTCTTTTAGATCTAATCCAGATGCTTTATTATCTAACATTCTCTTGATGATTTCAGCAATATATGCTCCTGCTTCTACAGCTGGAGTTCCTTGTCTGTGAATGTTGGAAACTACCGTTCTTCTTGCCTCAGGCATACCAATGGTTGGTTTATAAGCTATATATGCACTCATTGATTCTGCTGTAACAAGACCTGGTCTTTCTCCGATTAATAGACAGACCACATCAGCTCCTGTTGCTTCACCAATTTGATCCATAGCTGGCACACGACAATGTTTTATAAAAACAACCTCTCCAAAATCAAGCCCAAACATCT
>DOON01000063.1 GCA_003514865.1 Clostridiales bacterium | reverse complement strand
TTTGGAACTAGAAGTAAGAACATACAAAGTTCTGGGACAGCAGATGAATCGCCAATATGTGTAATCCTCTTCATTATGGAAGTAAGAGCGGGTGACATATTTTCTGCAGCTTTGCCGTAAACCCATTCTTCAAAACCTGTAAGGATTGACATTTTAATTAATATAGCCAGTATTGCAAATAAAATTACTGGAGCAAGCGCAAACCGGATAGTTCGTCTGCTAATCATTTTGCTCTCCTCTCAGTTCTATTTCTTCTCGCCTCGTACTTACAAATGCCATATATTTTTGAATATTCATGACTCTTCCTCTTTTGTGTTTTGATTTAATCATGCATACCATGACAAACATTCGTTTTTGTAATGCATGAAAATATGATATATTAATATCTTAAAAAATTCAAGATGCAAAGCTGAGGTTTTCTCAGGGAACAAGCTGACCGCACATCGGCACAAAAGAGATGCTATTTTTTATTGCAGTATCCGGTTTGCTATGGCGCAGATTGGCCGCTTCTGTTTATGTTGCAAATTTTCGATGCGCTGTTTGGGGAGAAGCTTATAAAAGAGTAAGCGGTCATTAAATTTCTGGGCATGGCAGAAGGCTCACAGTCATTGATAAGCTTTTACCGTGGTGCAAGTGAAAAAGATAATATGAGGGCAATTTTGAAAATCAGTCTCCGTATATCCGCGGCAATTGGAATAACAGCATATTTGCTGCTGCTTAAATATACAGAAATCCCGGTGCATGTGTTTGTATGCGGATTCGACTTTCCTGGTTTTAAAAAATATAATGCTGCAACAGCAGCTCTATAAACAGTCGCACAGATTTTACATGAATGCGGATAATATTACAAATATTTAAAACGAAGCTCCGAATACTTATATTTCAATTGGAAACAATATTCCATGGAGGTGACCAAATATGATATCACGTAAATCAGTCATAACTTTCGGGATGGTAGCAATTCCTATTGCTATGTACACAACCACGCAGGACAATGACATTCATTTCAATCAGCTTCACAAAGAAGACAACAGCCGTATCCGCTACAAGAAGACATGTGCCCACTGCGGCAAGGAGATTGCATCGGGAGATATTGTAAAAGGATACGAATATGATACGGACAAGTATGTTGTTGTTACTGATGAGGAGATTGAAAAAATAAAGACGGAAAAAGAAAAATCCATTCAGATACTGCATTTCGCTCAATTGAATCAGATTTCACCGGTTTACTATGACAAAACCTATCAGGCTGCTCCCGAGACCGGGGGCGAAAAGGCATTTGAGTTGCTCCGTGCTTCGCTGATGTCAGAACAGAAGATAGCCATAGGAAAAACCGTTATGGGTACAAGTGACACACTGATGGCGATTATACCAAGAGAGGACGGAATTCTGATTTCCACCATGTTTTATGCAGACGACATAAAGGGGATTCAAAAACAGTATACGAAACCGGATGTATCTGAGCAGGAGCTTAGTATGGCAAGGATGCTGATCAATTCCATGGATACACCATTTGATCCTTCGAAATATAAGGATGAATATCAGGCTAAGCTTCGTGAGCTCATTGAGACGAAAATTTCCGGCAAAGAGATTGTTGCCGCCGAGCCTGACAGCTCCGGCAAGGTAATCGACCTAATGGACGCATTGAGAGCCAGTGTTGAGAAGGCAGAAAAGGATAAGCAGGATAAGAAAGACAAGGAAACGGCATGATTCTATGGCTGAAAAATTAAGCGAGTATAACCGGAAAAGAAACTTTGAAAGGACATTGGAACCGGAAGGAAGGGCAGAGGAAACCGAAGAAGGGCTGAGATTTGCTGTACAGCATCATATGGCACGCAACGGGCACTATGATTTACGCCTGGAATGGGGCGGAGTACTTCTAAGCTGGGCGGTGCCCAAGGGCCCTTCCTATGATACTCATGACAAGAGGCTTGCGGTGAGAGTAGAGGAGCATCCGTTAGAGTACAGAAATTTCGAGGGAACTATTCCAAAGGGAGAATACGGCGGCGGTATTGTTATGCTGTGGGATGAAGGTATTTGGGAGCCATACGTAAATGTGGAAGAAGGTCTTATTAAAGGTGAACTGAAATTTGTTCTTAATGGAAGACGGCTAAAGGGAAAGTGGGCTTTGGTACGGTGGAAGGCCAAGTCAGGAGAAGCGAGAGATAACTGGCTTTTGCTGAAGGAAAAAGATGAATATGTCAAAGATATTGACGGAATATCTGAATTCATCACAAGTATCAGAACAGGACGAACAATGGAACAAATTGAAAGGGGAGAAAATGACAAAATCACTAAAAATCCTTTCAACAGTGCTAATGTGCAGCTTGCTAAATTGGTCAATAACATTCCTGAAAGGGAAGATTGGCTTTATGAGCTGAAATACGACGGCTTCAGGATTATCGCATTTGTGGAGGGAAANNTGACTAGAAATGGTAATGATTATATAAAGAGGTTCCATGATATTGCTTTGGCGCTTATTGACCTTGCGGCCGGAAGGGCCATGGTTTTGGATGGTGAAATGGCAGTCACGGACGTGCAGGGCAGGACAGATTTTCATGCTCTGCAGAACTATATGAAAAACCCTAAGATTGGAAATCTAACATATATAGTCTTTGATATACTTGCACTGGATGGAGAGGATCTCAGGGCACGCAGCCTGGTTGAAAGGAAAGAAATTCTCGAAGCCTTGACGAAGAATGCTCCTGAAGGTATTTATTACAGTCGTTATGTAAGAGGGAGTGGGAAGGAAAGCTTTACTGCGGCATGTGAGGCAGGCATGGAAGGCATAATAGGCAAAAAAACCGATTCCGTTCCCAGCGGAACGAGGAATGGCGATTGGATAAAGCTCAAATGCGATAAAAGGCAGGAATTTATAATCATAGGATATACTCTTTCGGACAAGAAGACAAGCGGGGTAAGCTCGCTTCTTCTGGGAGTATATGAAGATGGGGAATTAGTTTATGTCGGACGTGCCGGAACTGGTATAAGTAATGCTGATATGCAGATGCTTGAGGAGAAATTCAAGGGTTTGAAACGGCAGAACCCGCCTATTAAGCTTGTGCCAAAGTCAAGGCAGAGGGAAATTACAACATGGCTTGAGCCAAAGCTTGCCGCTGAAATCAAATTTGCCGAATGGACACATGATAATTTATTAAGGCAGGCGAGCTTCAAGGGAATACGTACAGACAACGATCCCAAGGACATAAAAAGGGAAAATGCGGAGGGCGAAAAATTGGCGGAGAAACCAATTAAATTAGACGAAAACAGCATTGTTGTTGAAGGCGTAAGTATTACCAACCCGAGTAAGGTGTTGTTTGAGGAACCTGAAATAACAAAGGAGGATGTGGCGCNNTGTGTTGCCCTATGTGAAAGGCAGGGTTATGAGCATTGTGCGTTGTCCCAAAGGAATATCACAGTCATGTTTTTACAGAAAGCACCCCAGTCCGGGTAGTAAGGGAATAGTAACAATACCTGTTACCATAGGTAGCGGAGGAACTGAGGAATATTTCTATATTGAGGATGCGTCAGGGCTTGTATCAGAAGCGCAGATGGGAACACTGGAATTTCATGTATGGGGAAGCCGTGTAAATGACCTTGAAAAGCCGGATAAGATGGTGTTTGATTTGGACCCGGATGAAGGAATGGACTTAAGTATAGTGCGTCAGGGTGCACAGGATATCAGAAGCATTCTCACCGAGCTTTCTCTGGACTCGTACCTCAAGACCAGCGGCGGCAAA
>DOON01000138.1 GCA_003514865.1 Clostridiales bacterium | reverse complement strand
TTAGCCTGATGTTAATACATGTACGTTTGAGCAAGTTGTGTTATTACAGCAGATTATAAATTCCGAGGGTTTTTAAATGCTCAAGTTTGGAATTCATTATGCTTTCCAAATCAAGGTCGAGAGCGGCACACATTGATGCAAGGTAAAATATCAGCTCTCCCATTTCCTCTTCTATTTTTTCTCTGCATTTAGGACATAGCATGCCTTCAACGTGAGTATCCATATCAAGCTTGTTTTCTTCAAGAGTTTTTCTGTCTGAAAACAACTGCTTTGTTGCATGTATTTCAATGCACCCGCAATGAGTGGCAGACTTAAAAACTGCTCTGTTAAGCATTGATGTCTGTTCATCAAGCTTTGTAACGATATCCAGAATGCTTTTATTTATAAACTGCAAATTTTCCGCTGTTTCTTGAAATTCACTGCAATTGCACGACATTATGGTCAGCTCCTTCTATATATACTATACTAATAAAATTATACTTAAAGACAAGCCGCTGTGTCAAATACTTTTGTACAATTATTTCTGTTCATACTGTAGCATAATTCTCAAGCAAAAGAATAAAATATAAAGAAGTATATATTGGGGGGATGTTCATGAAGAGAATTGTAACCATAGTTGCGATTGTTGTATTTATAGCCGCACTTTTGTTCTTTTTCAGATATTTCAAGGGAAAGGGCACCAAAAACGTGGGATTTGAAGTTGTCAATCCTGAAAGCATGCCAAAGCAGATTGCCGAAGTTTTGCCGAATTACAGGATGAAGGAAAAAGCCTTAGTGGCAAAAATTAACGATGAAATATATGTTGTTGTAACAAGAGGAGAGAAAAATACAGCGGGTTACGATGTCGAAATTGACAAGCTGACTCTGAGTGAAGAAAACGGTGAAAAGGTTCTGACGGTATATGCTAAATACACGGATCCGAAACCAGGAGACGTAACGGCACAAANNTTATTCCGGTCTTATAGTAAAACATGTTTGCAATTGTTTCCAAGGCTTCTTTATTATTAATCAGAGCAAATGCGGTAAAAATGCAGAAGCCTAAGTTTTCAAGCAAAAATATTTGTCTATACATCAATTCCATGTGGTCGATATTGTCAAACTCCTTATAAAGCCTGTCAATAACAACATTAAAATCTTTTTCTTCATTGATGACTGTCTTTGTTACCAATTGCTTTAAGGATGAATTTTCTTTAAATAAATTATAAATACCGCCGGTTTTTGAACCTATAATTTTGCCTGTTATTGAATTAGACTCAATTTCATTCAGCATCAGGAGAATATTATTTTCATCAACGGGAGTATTTGTTGCTTTGAAATATATGCTGCATGAGAAAATAAACTCAACCGAGTCAATTCCTAGTTCAAAAGCTCTGATATTAATTTTTTTTGCAAGTATCGGATTATCTATGCTGAAGCATTTTAATAATGCTGCGTTTACTTCGCTTTCAGCAGGTGCCGAAAATGCTTCTTCGTCGTTTCGGCAATGCCTGTTCAGGCATCCCACCACGCACAGAGGAGAACAGGTTTTGTTGATTTTCTTATTGCTCACGACTGAGGATTTGATTTTATCAGGCTTATGATTAACCGTTATGTTTTTCTTGTCCTTTAAAAGCCTTATGAGTGTTATTGAACCGTGCCCGGGAAGTGCCTGACCGCATATGGGGTCATTTACTATAATTCTGGCAAGCTTTTTGCTTTCGGATGAAAAACCTTCTTTATCAAAACAGCTGTTTTCAAAGTATTTATTGCCGCTTACCACAACTGCCTTTAACTTCTTGTCTCCCCACACATCGCCGAAGCCGTTTCTTGAGCAGTAATATTCGGGATATCCATAAGGATAGGTGCTGAACATGGTCGACNNATTGACGCACCGTTGCCGCAATCATTTCTTATTTCGTAAATTAGCTGGGACACGTTCTCGGTTTCGCCGATTTCCCTTAGCTCTATACGGTCTTCATCTATGTGAATGATGCTGTAATTATCGGACTTTCCCGTAATTACAAGTGCTTCAATGCCTAAGGAAGCTATTTTTTGAGGGAGTGAACCTGTCATATTCATCATTTGCACCGCACCCGGTTTCTCCTTCCTTGTGGCAACGGAAATTCTGCCGGAGCTGGGGGCCAATGTTCCTGTAAAAAGGCCGATTGCAAAGACTATAACATTATCATCGTCAAACCTGTCTGTATTTGGTGTCGTGTGTTTGTTTACCAGGTACCCGGCAAGGCTTCTGCCGTGATACCTTATTTTTTCAACATTATATTCATCATAAGAAATTTCCTTTGTTGTTAAGTTAATATAGCAAATTTTACTCATTTTTGTCTCCTGATTCATATTTGAAAAAGTTGTATGCTTCAATTAATTGTTTACTGTATTCATTCTCTGCATTTTCGTAGAAGTACTTGAATTCCTTGTACTCTACCAGCTGTCCGGACTTTATAACGGCGATTTTATCCCAGTGGTGGCTATGAAAATCAATTTCATGCATTATAGATATCAATATTATATTTTTTTCAATTTTAATTTTGTTCAGCAATTCGTATATTTCCGTACTGCTTTCATTGTCAAGCATTGACGTGCATTCGTCGGCAATAATTATTTCAGGTTTTGTAATAAGTGCCCGTGCGATACAAAGCTTCTGCCTCTGGCCTCCGCTAAGTGTGTCAACTTTTTTGTTTAAATAATCCAGCATATTTTCATCAACCCAGGCTAATGATTCTTCTATTGGCAGATGTTCATATTTATTTCTTCGGCAAATGGACATTGTTTCATTCAAGGTGTCTAAAAGTGTGTAGTTTCTTTCAAGAGCACTGTATGGATCCTGGAAGATATATTGTATTTTGGCACATGTGCAAAAATCTCGCTTCCTTAAAGGAGGAAGGGCATGGTTGTTAAATATTACAAAGCCGCTGTCCTGCTTTTCCATACCAGTAATTATTTTTGCCAGAGTAGTTTTTCCGCTTCCGCTTTCACCGGCAATAATGGTGCTTTCTCCGGGCATGAAATCAAGGCTCATATTTGCTAAGACTTTTTTATCTTTATAGCTTTTATTTAAGTTTTTGACTTTTAGCATATGCATACCTTACAATTCAATGATTTTTTCACAAAGTTTATTCAACATTCCGCGATTGTGTGAGACCATTATAATGGTTTTATTTTTTCTTACTTTATATAAAAAGTTTACGATTGTTGTCATTGTTATTAAATCAAGTGCCGACGAAGGTTCGTCCAATACTATCATCTTAGGATTTTTTATTACACTCAACAGTATCACAACTCTTTGTTTTTGTCCACCGCTGAGCATGTAGGGGTATGAATTTAATATATTGCTTTCAAGGGATAATTCATTTAGCATGTGATTGATTTCAGCATCGTCACTGCCTAGCTTATTTCCTCTCAGGGTGAGCTGTATATGCTCCGAAACAGTTAGTTTCGGATTAAGGGCATCCTGTGAAAATTGGGGGCAATAGCTTGCATGTTTGTATTTTTCTATACCTATACTTGATAAATCTTTATTGAACAATGTAGCATCGGAATATGAAACAGTGCCTTTGAAGTTTGGTGAAAATATGGAATCCAAAAGAGATGTTTTTCCGCAGCCGCTGCTTCCGTAAAGCCCTATAAATTCATTTTCATTTACTGAAATATTACCATATTCTATTGTTTTACTGCTGTATATTACCTTGTAATCTTTTAGTTTAAGCATGTGCACCTCTATTCTTCAACAGTCAGCAATGACAGCGACAATACATATATAAAAACGCAGGCAACAGGAGGAAGAAGGTACCATAGAAACACATCATCATAAAATAAATTTTCATAAGCCATGGCTGATTTGATTAATTTACCCCATGTNNAAGTATGACATTGTTGTTTCGTAGGTGATTGCCCTGTTGCACTGCAATATAAGATTTGTTATTATAACGGGATACATGTCGTGATACAGCTTTTTCAATAAATGTAAAATGTTGCCTTTAATAAGCAATGTGTATCTTACCTTATTCTTTTCCATATTGCCCATAAGCTTTGAACGAATTATTTTATATGCCTTCGACCATGAAAAAAATACAATTGCCATAATTGTATTTGCCGTACTTGGCTTTGAGAATATGGCAAAAAACATAATTATAATTATTTCAGGAACAATAAGCATGAGGTTGGCGGTATGCAATATCAGTGAATCAACCTTTCCCTTGTAATAGCATGATATAAATGCCAGAACAACACCTATGGAGGTGCTTAGCATTCCTGATATCAGCGAAATAAAAATAGACGTTCTAAAACCGTTTATAAGAAGCGAAAACAAATCATGCCCCATTTCATCCGTTCCCAAAATATGTTCAACGGATGGTCTGAGCATTATTTCATGGCTGAAATCCTCTGTTTCATAAGGCATTATGAATGTACTGAGGGCAGCTGTTAAAATATAAGCTAATAATATTATTAAAGATATTTTTCTTGTTGTCGTCATATTTTTCATCATCTCAATATTTTTCCGTGTTGTTTTTCAAAATTAATTCAAATAATAAATTAACGGCCAAGCCGTACAAACAGACTAAAATCAAAATTCCCTGTATAAGAGGATAGTCCCTGCCTGAAGCGGCGGTCTTTAATAGCTGTCCAAGTCCCGGCTATGAAAATACGGCTTCCGCAAACAGGGAACCAGTAATTGCATACAGAAATTGAACATTGAGTTTTCCAAGGATTTCGGGAACAATATTTTTAAAAATAAACTTATTTTGTACCTGCGCCTCATCAATATTTAGGTAATATGCCATCGTAACATAATTTTCCTTCTTTATCTTTTGGGTGCTGTTGTATGTTAAAAAGTAAATGCCCGGTATTTCACAAAGAATCAAGGTTGTTAAAGGCAAGATGCTATGCTTAAGAACATCTGTGTAAAATTCCCTGATAAAAAATTCAATGCCTGGGGTATATGCGCCCCAGGCAGGGAGCAACTTTAATTTATAGGATAAAATACCCTGTATGAGCACTGCAACAAGGAATGCAGGCATTGATTGTATACCTGTCATAATCAGAATTCTAAGCTTTGAATGTTTGCCTGATAATGAAGCTTTAATTCCCAAGGATATAGCAATAAATGATGAAATTATCAACGATGAAAATGACAGAAGCAATGTCCATGGAAGTCTTCCGGCTATGAGCTCTATTACGGATATCCTGTAATAAAAAGAATAACCCAGGTCAAAATTTAATAAATGGCCGATAAAAATTACAAATTGCTTGTGTAACGGCTCATGAGGAGCATAATAATCCTTAAACGCATTGAATGTATCTTCCGGCAGACTTTGATTCAATATGTATGTATCATATTGCGCATAAGATAAAGGACTCCCAGGGATAATCCTTGGGAGTATGAAGCTTAATAGCAATATAAAGATAAGCTAAACAGCATATTTTGCAATAATCCTGAGTTTCATAACTTGTTCCACTGCCCTGTTACAAATACCAATTTGTTATGAATTGTAGGAACTGCCAATGAAACACCGTCCTTTGTGTAGAACCAGCCGTCAAACACCTCAGGATTGTATGCACTGCATGATTTTTTGTAGAACAGGGTTAGTGTCGGCAATTCTTCTGCTATAATTCCCTGTAAATCTTCTACCAACCCATACCTTTTATCCTTATTTAATTCAACTAATTGTTCGTTGAATATTTTGTTGAATTCGGCATTGTACCAGTTTTGTCCTCCTTGTGTGGTTACCTGTGGAGTGGAAGCATCGGTTTTCTCGGATACAAGTCCCTTTAATAATACTGGATCTCCGCCAAAAGAACCGTGACCGTTGAAGGCTAAAGTGAATTTTCCTTCTTTTATTAACGATGCCACCGAATTTTGGTCCATTGCCTTTACATCAAGCTTAATTCCTATATCACCAAGGTATTTAGTACNNAATTCAGCAAGGGGAACCTGATCTTCAGGTACTATAAATTCATAAATCAGTTCTTTTCCGTTGTATTCTACAACATTATCACCGTTTGTATCCGCTATTCC
This sequence comes from Clostridiales bacterium, assembly GCA_003514865.1. The sequence continues at coordinate 695 of DOON01000138.1, read as the reverse complement.
GGCAGATGCCAGAAGCGCCTTTGCAGCCTCAGTATCAAATGTATACTCCTTTGCAGGTGAATACCATTCGGATGTGGGATGTATGTGTCCGGGATTGCCGGGTTCAGCTGCGCCCTTCAATGCTTTTTTGACGAGTTCATCTCTGTTAATGGCAGTATACATTGCTTGTCTTACTTCTTTGATGTTCAATTCTTCTACACCAAAATTAAAGTACATTCTGCCAACCCAAAGTCCAGGTCCTTCAATAACCGTGTACTTGGTGTTTTCTTCTTTCAGCTTCATAGCCTCGCCGTATTTAATGTTTGATGCCATGTGGATTTCATCCGCAACCAGAGCTTCCTTTGTATTTTCAATAGGCGACATTATAAGCTTGTCTATCTGAACGTCTCCCAAAAAATAATCCTTGTTTGCATTATATATGTAGACGCCTGTTTCTTTGTTATAGCTTTCCAATACGAGAGGACCGGAACCTATAACAGCTTCAGCCGTATTGAATTTTTCTGGTTCAGTTACATTTTCCCATATGTGCTTCGGCATTATCGGAACATTTCCTGCCACATCAGTTAAAAATGGAACAAATATATCCTTCAATACAATTTCAACGGTGTATTCGTCCAAAGCAGAAATTTTTTCAACAGGGGCAACGCTCACCCATTGATATGGACGTTCTTTGATGTATTCAAAAGAAAATTTTA
>DOON01000114.1 GCA_003514865.1 Clostridiales bacterium | reverse complement strand
TTTTTAAAATTTTTTCTTTTTCACCTACATGATTATATTTATGTTGTTTTTTTACATATATTCATTATTTAGTTGATTTTTGTTTAAAGAACGACAGCGTATAGACTTAAATAAAAATGATGAGGCTCTCAAAATGCTGTAGCCTCATAATAGTTTATCTGTTGCTGTAAACCTGGTCAAGAATCCATTCTATATATATGCCGTAGCCCTTTGTCGGATCATTCATAAAAACATGTGTTACGGCACCTACCATTTTATTGTTTTGTATTATTGGACATCCGCTCATGCCCTGTATTATTCCGTTTGTAAGCTTCAGCAAATCTTCATCCACTATCTTTATTACAAAGCTTTTCTCGCTGGGCTTATTCTGATAGAATATCTTTGATATTTCTATGTCATATTTTTGTATTTCGTTGTTGACGCAAGTATATATCTGTGCAGGTCCTATTCTTATTTCTTCTTTTTTACCTACCTCAATTAAATTGCTGCTGAAGTAACCCATGCTCTTCTTGTTAATATTTCCGTATATACCGAAGTTTGTATTATTTTCCACAGTGCCTAGACTGTCTTCATTTTTCAGTATATAGCCTATGATTTCACCGGGCTCTCCCTTTTTACCTAGTTTAATGCTTGTAATATTAGCTTTTGAAATTGTTCCTGAATTAATGTCTATAAGTGAGCCCGTATCAGAATCGGATATTCCGTGACCTATGGCGCTAAATTTACCTGTCTGTGGATCCACAAATGTAACTGTACCTATGCCGGCAATATCGTCTCTTGCCCAAAATCCGAACTTTATCTCCGGACTGTCATATACTTGAACAGGAGTAATAGTGATATTTAATATTTTTCGCTCTCTTTCAACGGTGAAATCATAGTCCTTGATGCCATTAACTTCAGTATATGACAGTATGTCATTTATTTCTTCAATATCCTGAGAATCAATAGCTAGAATTTTATCTCCTATCTGCATTCCGGCTATTTTTGCCGGTGACAGGGACACCTTATCTGAACTTATTATATCTGCCAATCCTACAACCAACACACCTTCGGTGTTCAACTCAACTCCTATTGTCTGTCCTCCGGGTATGACATACTTCCCTTCAGACTCTAGTACTTCATTATCAATTTTAGTCAGCACATATGGGTTTGTTTTTAAATCATAACCAAAATAAACAGCCGCCAATAAAATTGCAATAAAAAAAATAAAGAATAAAACTCTTTTAGCGAAACTTTTCATTATGTTCTCCTTAAAGTTTTATCTTTACTTTTTCCACTAAGTACTTGTATTATTCTTATTCTAAGATTAAAATTTTTAAAGTTTTTATGCGTCTTGGTTTAAATCCTGTTGTAATGTGTGATTAATTAAATCTCTTGCATTGTTTAACGACTGTTCCGTTATTCTCATTCCACTCAGCAATCTTGCAACTTCATATACTTTGTTTTCATCATCAAGCCTTTTAACAGAACTGTAAGTATTTTCACCAAAAACATTTTTTTCTATCAAAAAGTGATTCTTTGAAATTGAAGCTATCTGCGGTGAGTGTGTTACACATATTACCTGATGATTTTCGGATATATAATTCATTTTAATTCCTGCCATCTGAGCTGTTTTTCCGCTTATACCGGAATCAATTTCATCAAAAACCAATGTACCCGTACTTCCCACTTCAGAGCTTATCTTTTTGAAGGCAAGCATTATTCTGGATNNACCTTCTGCACCGCATTTAAATCGCTTCCTAAATTTGTAGATATTAGAAATTCAACGTCATCGATGCCGTCTAAGGAAAAGTCTTTTTTTCTGTCGATATTAACCTTGAACATTATATTTTTCATATTCAGGTCATTAAGTTCAGAAATGATCTTATTTTCAAGAAGCTTTGCAGCTTTCTTTCTTTTGTCTGATATTTTTTCAGAATAATTTTTTAATTTTTCATATATTATATTTTTTTCTTTGATTAACGAATTTAAACTATATTCTGCCTCTCTTAATATATTTAATTCATTATAGGCTTCATTTCGGTATTCGGTTATTTTTTCAACGGTGAATCCATATTTACGTTTTAATCTGTTTATAAGAGACATTCGTTCTTCAATGCTTTCTAGTTTGTTTTCATCAAGCTCAAGCTTTTCGGCGTAGTCTCTTAAATCATAATTGAAATATTGGATTTCTTCCAAAAGCAAATCGAACCTTGAAAGAAAATTCTCCAAAGCTTCATCGTATGTCTTTATTTTGTTTAATAGACTGTAAACGTTATTAAGTCCGCCGCTATTTAAAGTATTGGATGCTTCATTCAGAGAACCTTGCAATTCTTTTATGTTGGAAAGCTTTTTTATTTCTTTCAACAGGTCCTCCTCTTCATTTTCCTTTAGACCAGCTTCATCGATCTCGTCAATCTCATATTGAAGCTGTTCTATTTTTGCATCCTTATTGACCAGCTTATTCTTAAGAGTATCTATCTCTTCCAGAATATTGCTGTATTGTCCGTAAAGCTGTGAGTATTCACCGCATAAAGGCGCCAGCTCCTTTTGAATAAGGCTGTCCAAAAGCGAAATGTGATTTTCTTTTTTAAATATGCTTTCATGGCCGAACTGACCGTATATATCTATCAAGCATCTGCCTGCTTCTCTCAATAAGCTTAAAGGAACCGTCCTGCCGTTAAGTTTGCTTATGCTTTTACCGTTTTCAAGTATTTCTCTCGAAATTATAAGAAAATCTTCCTGGTCAATTTCGATATTTGCAGAATCTAAAATATTGCATACATCTTTGTTGCCGGAAATGTCAAAGACAGCCTCAACTACGGAGCTGTTTTTTCCCTTCCTTATTAAATCCTTCGATGCTCTTTCTCCCAAAATCAATGACAATGCCTCGATTAGCACTGATTTTCCGGAGCCTGTCTCACCTGTAAAAACATTGAATCCTTTGTCAAAATTAATAGATTCCTTTTCAAATACAGCAAAATTGCTTATACTTAAGTTAAGCAGCATAATATCACCATTATCTTATGTTCTTTTTAAATTCATCCAATACGTAATCTACTCTTTCCAATGACCTTATAGCAACAAATACTGTGTCATCTCCTGCCAAGGTTCCCACAATGTCCTCAACTCCCATGTAGTCAATTGCAGAAGCGCATATTTGAGCGGCACCTGGAATTGTTTTCAACACTATGATATTCATGGCATTATCAATAGAAACTACAGAGTTCTCAAATATTTTATACAATCTGTCCGTAATGCCTTCCTGGCTTTGCCCGATTGTTGCATATTTGTATTTTCCGTTTTTGGACATAACTTTTACAAGTCGCAGCTCTTTTATGTCTCTTGAAATAGTAGCTTGAGTTACGTCGATGTTCATGGCTTTAAGTCCGTCTGCAAGCTCCTCCTGAGTTTCAATTTCCTGCTTTGAAATAAGCTCAAGAATTTTTGTTTGTCTTGTATACTTTTTCATTAGTCACCTCATACATTTCTATTATTTTTTATAATATTCAAAAGCTTGAATTACTAAGTCTTTGAATTTTGTTTCATTTAAAAATGAACTACCTTCTGAAAATCTTTTGATATGCCCTAAGTATTCTATATTTCCATCTCCACC
>DOON01000183.1 GCA_003514865.1 Clostridiales bacterium | reverse complement strand
AACGACTTCCTTCTTAGCACGCGTTAAAGCAACAAATACAAGCGATCTCTCATGAGCATCTGCTTCAATCTGAGACACTTCATCTGCTTTATGCTCGACGGCATTCTTTAATGGTATAAGCCCCTCATTACAAGATGCTAAAACAATTAAATCAAATTCCAAGCCTTTAACACGATGGATCGTGGCAATTTTTACAACATCCTTTGGAGCATGTGTTTCAGAGGTTTCAATTCTATGGAATTTTCGCTTCTCAGCATTAAATTGTTGAGCAATTTTATCTATTTCCGCATTCGTTCTTGCAACAATACAAATACTCTCTAATGGATAAGATGACTGATCAATAAAAGCAAATACCTTTTGCATTTGTTCTTCAAAATTTTGACTATTATCAAAGATAAAAGGTGCTGGTCCATGCGTCAGAGACTTATACAAAGTATTATCATCCTCACCACCATCCAAATCATCTATTGGCATATCATTTAGAATTGCGCTTGCAAACTTTCTAATTTCATCCGTGGTTCGATAATTAATTTTGAGTTTAGCTGATCGCCCACGTACATTAATCCCAACTTGACTCAAAACTACTTTATTTTGATCATAAATACGTTGATGTGCATCACCAACAATAAAGAGATCATTTTCTTGCTCTGGCACAATCGCTCTTAACAACTTGAATGCTTGTGGTCCCATATCTTGGGCTTCATCCACAACAATACTTTGATAAGGAAAATCTATACCATTTACTTTGATAAAGTCTGCTGCATCTCGATAGGCATCTGATATTTCTTTGATTCCATGTTGATTCAGCAAACGTCTATATTCAGATAAAACATCCCAAACTTTAATTTTATCTGCTCGACTTAAACGTGTACCTCGTCCTACACGGCGTGCCTGCTTATATTCCTCAAGTGAGGTAATGCCCTGTGGTTGTATTACATGCAACCATTCTTCTTTGAAAAACTCTAAGCTTAATGTCAATTCTGGTGACATTTCTGCATAGGCCATTTTCCAATGCTCATCTAACTTTTCTCGACTGTAGACAATCTCAAAATCATATTTTTGTTTACGTAAGAAATACTGAACCCATCGATCTAAATTCACGACTTCAATTTTTTGCAGTAAAGCCTCTCCACATAAACTTCTAAGCTGATCTTCAATATCTTGTGCTAAGTTCTTGGTAAAAGTTGTAAATAGAATTTTATGATTCGGATCAGTTAAATTCTCAGCTAACCATTTTGCTCGGTGCATAGCCACTACCGTCTTACCCGTGCCAGCACCGCCTAAAACACGAATAGGTCCTTTTTTATGTCCTGTTGCTAGTTTACGTTGTGATGAGTGTAGGAAAACACGCCATTTTTCTAGCGATGCACTTAGCATCTCCTCCAATTCCGTCTCACCAGAAACCACAGAGAATTTGGCTAATGACTGATCCCTAGCCAGTGCAGCCTCAAAATCGGTCGTANNAATTTCACGCTCAGCAAGAATGGACTCGTAGCTTTGCCCTGCTAGATACAAGAATAAGCCTTCATAGGCATCTTGTGGCAAATTGGTTTGTAACTGATCCAAATCTTCTTCCGTTTGCACTAATCGAACTTGAGGCATTAAATCTTCTGGCACCCCTAGTTTCATCAATTGCTTATCACGCAAAGAATTGAATAAACTTTCCGAAGTCTCCTGAGACTCTATTACCACTGCTTGGACTTCACTTTGATAAAGCTGAATAGCACCTGTTTCGGCATTAATATTACATTTATGCGTTTTCGCCCATGTGTAGGCATCATCATGGTGATCAACCCAAAGCAATAACAGAATATTGCCTTGTTCGGAGACAATGATGCGATAGGTCTGATCTACTCGTAAGGATCTAAAGCTATCATCTTTGACAACTTGTAATTTTTCTAGATTAAAACCAGGCAAAGAGGGATTGACCATAAACTTCATAATCTGTTGGTTTACTTTTGCCTGAATATTGGATGGCAATTTATTCAGTGATGCAAAATATCCATCAGAAAAAGCCAGCTTTAAATTTGTTTTCATAGCTTATCCCCCAATTCATTTACTAATATTTCCAAATTATTTTCAAATAGGTATACGTAATACCCTTGTTGTTCGAATACTTCTTTGTCATCGAATTGATATGGCAAAAGCACAATGATTTTTTGATCTTTCCATAACAATTCAGCTTCTGCCAAAATTTCACCTTTAGCACCTTCTAACTCAAAGCCAACTAAAGGCATAGAAATACATTGATCCTTTAATGCGTATAGCAACGGATGTATAACTTCTGATGCCTCTTCAAATACAAATGACCAGTCATCATGATCTGAAACAGACGGTGTATTCCATCTCAATCTTGTATAGACACCTTCATTGGTTTGTTTAATTTCTCCAGCATATAGATTTGGACAAAACTGAAACCAATTCATGAGTTGCCACAACTTCATCCACAGCAATTTAGTTTCTTCGAGATTTTTTTCACCTAATTGGACTTGAATACCAATCATTAGTTCGTTTAAATCCAGACTATTAATAATGCCAGTACCTGCAGCATACGCTAATTTAAGCTGATTTTCGTTATGACCAAGTTCGAATATATTTGCCAAAAGAAGTGACTTAGATTGAGAAAGCTCATTAAACTCCAAAGGAAAATACTGAGTAAAATTTTTCCATTGAGCTAAATTTTGATCTGATTTATGCCTCGGGTCGATTAAGCGTAGAGCTTGTAAAGCACTTAATTTTTGCAGATCTTCTGTATTTGGGTGACTTAAAAATTTCATCAATAAATTAAAACTATTAAGTTGTAAATCATTGAGCGTATATGGCTTCAATTTTTGTTCATGTGCTCCTTTCAATCTAGTATATGCTGATGTTTCTTCCACAACACTTGGAAATACATTGGCAACTTTAACTTCATTTTTTGCAAAGCTAGATTCCACATCGTGCCATGTGAGAGACCAGACCCAATACTGTCCTGAACGTAGCAGTGC
>DOON01000225.1:5518-6323 GCA_003514865.1 Clostridiales bacterium | reverse complement strand
TGATATGTATGACATGCCTGCCAAGATAAAGATGTTCATGCAGGTCATAGCGGCATTGGTTGCTATAAAAGGCGGTGTTCAGATTCATTTTATCACAAATCCTCTTTCCGCTACAGGAATGAGCTATTTGCTGAATTGGCTGTCGTATCCAATAACATTGTTCTGGCTTGTGGGGATAACAAACACCATCAATTTAATTGATGGACTGGACGGATTAGCATCGGGTGTTGCCAGCATAGCTGCCACAACACTTCTTTTTACGGCTGCCAATCTGGGATATGATTTCATAGTTATGCAATGTGCCATAATTGCAGGAGCTTCTTTAGGATTTTTGCCATTTAACTTTAATCCGGCAAAAATATTCATGGGTGACACAGGAGCGCTGCTCTTAGGCTATATGCTTGCGGTTGCTTCGGTGCTGGGTATGATAAAAAGCGTTGCGGCGGTTGCCTTGGCAGTGCCCATATTTGCTCTTGGGCTTCCTATTTTTGATACGGCATTTGCCATCATAAGAAGATATGTAAATAAAAAGCCAATTATGCAGGCAGACAAGGACCACCTGCATCACAAGCTCATGAAGACAGGGCTAAATCAGAGACAAACCGTGCTGATAATGTATTTTATAAGCATGATGCTCGGAATTGTTTCAATAGCCATAGCAGATACAGAACCATTTACGGGAATAATAGTTGCAACCATAGTTGTTATCGCAGTATTTTATTTTGCAAAAATAGGCGGCTTATTCAGCAGGAAAGAACAATAGGAGGCTTTATGAATAAAATCAAGACACTCATTATCTTTGGAA
>DOON01000225.1:0-5474 GCA_003514865.1 Clostridiales bacterium | reverse complement strand
CATGTTGAAGCGGGACTCAGAAGCGGCAATTTATATTCACCTTACCCTGAGGAAGCCAACAGAAGGCTTGCAGGGGTATTGGCGGACTTTCATTTTGCGCCAACTGAAACATCAAGGGAGAACCTTTTAAAGGAAGGTTTTGATGACGGTAAAATATTTATAACTGGCAATACATCCATAGACGCATTGAAATGGGTTATAGACGAAGAATATCAATTTGATGATGAAAAGCTTAACAGCATAGATTTTAAAAATAAAAAAGTGGTGCTTATAACCGCCCACCGAAGGGAAAATATAGGGGAACCCATGGAAAATATTTTTTCTGCCGTAAAGGAAGCAGCAGAAAAAAACAGTGATGTTGAGGTCATATATCCGATGCACTTAAATCCTAAGGTGAGGGAGATTGCATACAAGGTATTCGGAGATATGAAAAATGTTCATTTAATAGAGCCTCTTGATTATCTGCCATTTACAAATTTAATGGCGAAATGCTTTTTAATTGTTACAGATTCCGGAGGGGTTCAGGAGGAGGCTCCATCCTTAGGTAAGCCTGTCCTTGTTGTAAGGAGAGAAACTGAAAGACCGGAAGGAATAGAAGCCGGAACGGCAAGGCTTGTGGGAACAGACAGAGATGTTATTTTCAGCGAAATAAATGTACTAATTAATAATGAAGAAGAATATAAAAAGATGGCCTATGCAGTGAATCCTTATGGGGATGGAAAAGCAGCACAATATATAAAAGAAGCCATCGTAAGCAAGATGATATAATTGTAATAAGACTTTCAGGCCTGTCATTCGACAGGCTTCGCTTTTTGGATTTATTGCTGAGAAATTTGTAACAAAAATATATTGACAAATATTTGTTTTTGTTATATACTTCGATTGTCAAAATATTAGATACTGAATAAATACCAAAATCAAAATAATAGATATTTAAAATAGTTGGAGGATGACATGATTTTAGAAAAAGTTACGGCAATATTAGTTGAAGAGTTGGATGTTGAGGAGGCAAATGTAAAGCTAGAAAGCAAAATCAAGGATGACCTTGGTGCAGATTCATTGGACTTATTCGAACTTATCAGCAAAATTGAAGATGAACTTAATGTTACAATTGAAGAAGATGATTACAGCAAACTTGTTACAGTTAAAGACATCGTAGACTACATCGAAAGCAAGCAAAATTAATTAAAAAGACGAAAAAAACGCCGGCAGGCGTTTTTTAGTAAAGGGAAGAAACATATGAAGGAGACTATATGATAAATACAAATATATGCAGCCTTTTGAATATCAAATATCCAATACTTCAGGGAGGCATGGCTCAGATATCTGATGCGGTGCTGGCGGCGGCAGTTTCAGAAGCCGGAGGCCTGGGAGTAATAGCGTCCGGAAACAATACAGCTGAGGCTCTGAAAAAAGAAATAAAAAGAGTAAAGGAGCTTACGAACAAAGCCTTCGGTGTGAATGTAATGCTTTTAAGTCCTCATGCAGAAGAGGTGGCAAATTTACTGGTTGAAGAAAATGTGCCTGTTATTATAACGGGAGCAGGTAATCCAGGGAAGTACATGAAGCTTTGGAAGGATGCAGGCTCAAAGATTATACCTGTTGTCCCCTCGGTTGCATTTGCAAAGCATTTAGAAAAGGCAGGGGCGGATGCAGTCATATGTGAAGGAACGGAAGCAGGAGGACATGTAGGAGAAATAACCACAATGTGCCTCACGCCGCAGATAGTTGATTCTGTTAAAATCCCCGTTATTGCTGCGGGAGGTATAGGAGACGGCAGAGGAATTGCTGCAGCCATAAGCCTTGGTGCGCAAGGAGTCCAGGTGGGTACAAGATTTTTGCTCGCCAATGAATGCGGTGTTCATCAAAACTACAAAAATAAGGTAAAAAAAGCGAGTGATACGGATACAGCGGTAACGGGCAGAAAGACCGGGCATCCGGTACGAGTTTTGAAAAATAAGCTTGTTACTCAATTTAAGGAGCTGGAAAAGTCCAATGGAACAGTTGAAGAAATAGAGCAGCTGGGCAGAGGAAGATTATACAAAGCGGCAATTGAGGGAGATGTGGACTATGGTTCTGTAATGTCAGGGCAAATTGCAGGCTTGGTAAATAAGGAACAGAGTTGTGAAGAAATAATTATTGAAATGTTTGAGGAAGCGGAAAATATTATGAGAAATTTAAGTTCATTTGTATCAGGAGGCAATAATGAGTAAGACAGCATTTGTTTTTCCCGGACAAGGTGCTCAATACGCGGGTATGGGGAAAGACTTCTACGAAAACTTTAGGGAAAGCAGAGAAATATTTGACAGAGCAAACAAAGCTCTGGGATTTGATATAAAGAAGCTATGCTTTGAGGGTCCGGACCAGGAGCTGAGCATAACTAAAATAACTCAGCCTGCACTGCTCACAGTGTGTATGGCTATTTATGAAGTGCTGAAGAAAAACTTTGACGGTGATGTGACCGCGATGGGCGGACTGAGCTTGGGAGAATACTCGGCTCTCACAGCTGCCGGAGCAATAGATTTTGAGGCAGCCGTAAAATTAGTGTATAACAGGGGAAGCTACATGCAGAATGCAGTACCGGTTGGAGAAGGCGGAATGCTTGCGCTTCTCGGATGTTCTGATGAGGATGCAATGCGCTTCTGTGATGCGGTTACAGAAAGATACGGGTTGTTTGAGCCTGCAAATTTCAACTGTCCGGGGCAAGTAGTGGCAGGAGGAAAGAGCACGGCAATTGAGGGAGCATTGGAAATAGCGGCGGAATTTAATATAAAAAGAGCTGTTAAGCTTCAGGTTAGCGCACCGTTTCATACATCAATGCTAGCACCCGCAGGTGGAATGCTCAAAAAGGACTTGAATAACATAGAATTTAAAAAGCCATATTGCAATGTTATATCAAACGTAGATGCAATGTACTATTCTGATTTTTCAGAAATTGCTGTTAAGCTTGAGAAGCAGGTTTATAACCCTGTAAGGTGGGAAGCCTGTGTAAGACAAATGATTGCCGACGGAGTAACTACATTTGTAGAAATAGGACCGGGAAAAACTTTGTCAGGATTTTTAAAGAAAATTGATAAAAATATTAATTCGGTAAATATAGACAGTGTTTCGTCTCTTGAGTCTTATTTGCAGACATCATATGCAAAGGCTGTTTAGTGAGGCATTAAAAATTTATTGGCTGTTGCCGGAAAGGGGATTTATGAAGACTGCAATAATAACGGGGGCTTCAAAAGGCATTGGAGCTGCAATAGCTTCAAGGCTGAATGAGCTTGGTTATAATCTAATTTTGAATTACAGAAGCAATACATCTTCAATGGAAGACTTGATAAATAATTTTGTTAATAAGGAAACTGAGAATGTAATTGTGCAATGTGACATAGCAAGCTACGAAGATGCCAAGAAACTTATTGATACAGCTTATGAAAAATTCGGAGTCGTTGACGTACTCATTAACAATGCGGGAATAACAAAGGATAACCTCCTTCCGCTCATGAGCGAGGAAGAATTTGATACAGTCATAGAAACAAATTTAAAGGGAACATTTAACTGCTGCAAGCACATATCGAAAAAGATGATTAAGCAGAAGCACGGAAGAATAATAAACATTTCTTCTGTTGTGGGGCTTGCGGGAAATGCCGGACAGATTAACTATTCTGCTTCAAAGGCAGGAGTTATAGGAATGACAAAATCTATGGCGAGGGAGCTTGGAAAGAAAAATATACTTGTAAATGCCATTGCGCCGGGATTTATACAAACTGAAATGACAGACAAGATTCCCGAGGATGTAAAGGCTGAGATGATGAAGAATATCCCTTTGCAGAGGCTGGGGCAGCCGTCAGATATTGCTGATTTGGTAGAATTTTTAATTTCGGATAAGGCTTCATATATAACAGGGCAGGTATTGTCGGTAAACGGCGGATACTACATGTAAACAGGAGGATTTATGAAAAGAAGAGTTGTAATCACCGGAGTAGGTGTTGTGAGCCCAATAGGTACAGGTGCTGAATTTTGGGAAAATATAAAAAAAGGAAAATGCGGTATAAGTCAGATAGAATCATTTGATACAACCGAGTTCAATGTTAAGTTGGCGGCAGAAATAAAAGATTTTGACCCTACAGCCTACATTGAAAAGAAGGAAGCGAAGAGAATGGACAGATACAGCCACTTTGCTCTTGCTGCTGCCGATATTGCGGTTAAGGACTCAGGTCTTGATACTGAAAAAGTAGACAGTCACAGATTTGGCTGTGTAGTAGGAAGTGCTGTCGGAGGAATACACACAATCGAAGCAGAGCATGAAAAACTTCTCACCAAGGGACCTGGCAAGGTATCAACATTTTTTATCCCCATGATGCTCTCAAATATGGCATCAGGCTTAATAGCGATCACNNAACGGTTACAGCATGTGCCACAGGTGCAAATGCCATAGGTGAATCATATAAGAGAATTCAGGACGGAATATGTGATGTAATGCTGGCGGGAGGTTCTGAGGCTGCCATAACACCTTCCTCAATTGCGGGGTTTGCGGCATTGACAACATTATCAACAACTACGGATGTAAACAGAGCGTCAATACCTTTTGACCAGGAAAGACACGGGTTTGTAATGGGANNCGAGGATTACAACCATGCTGTCAGCAGGGGAGCAAAAATATATGCAGAAATTGTTGGCTACGGAGCAACCTGTGATGCATTCCACATGACTTCACCGGATGAAAGCTCGGAAGGACAGTCTAATTCTATGCGTAATGCCATTGAGGATGCAGGAATCAATCCGCAGGACATAGGGTATATAAACGCTCACGGCACAAGCACTAAGTACAACGATAAATTTGAAACACAGGCGNNCTATAAGGTTACAGATCCTGATCTGGGACTAAATTTTGTTCCAAATGTAGGCATTGAGAAAGAATATGATTATGCATTGTCAAATGCCTTTGGATTTGGCGGACATAATGCTACGCTTATTTTAAAAAAATATAAGGTAAACTGATATGATTTTGAATTCAAGCGATATACAAAAAATAATACCTCATAGATACCCCATGCTGCTGATTGACAAAATAGTGGAGTTGCAAGAAGGCGAATTGGCTGTGGGTATAAAAAACGTGACGTTTAATGAGCAGTTTTTTCAGGGACATTTTCCTGATAATCCTGTCATGCCGGGTGTTTTGATTATAGAGGCGCTAGCTCAGACGGGAGCAGTGGCCATTTTATCTCTGGAAAAATTTAAAAATAAAACTGTCTATTTTGGCGGAATCAAAAATGCTAAATTTAAAAAGAAGGTATGTCCGGGAGACAGTTTGAGGCTTGTTACGCAAATAACAAAACTGAAGGGCAGCTTTGGCATAGGAAGTGCAGTGGCGTATGTTGATGAGGAAATAGCTGCAGAGGCAGAGCTCATATTTGCAGTTGAATAAAGAATAAAGTGATGTGGTGTAATACAAAATTGCATCACATTTTTGTATGCCCTAACCC
>DOON01000125.1 GCA_003514865.1 Clostridiales bacterium | reverse complement strand
GTTGCCGTTCAGCCGGTCAATCCTCACGTATTTTGATACGCGACTTGCCCGTCTTCCCGGTGTCCGATGGGATGAACTTTTTCAGCAGCCTTTTTGTAAGATTAAGGAGATTTGTATGGAAAGAATAAGATGCGAAAAATTAAAAAATAAAATAATGAGCGCCGAAGAGGCAGCAAGGATAATAACAGACGGAAGCATAGTGGGTACATCCGGATTTACCCCCGCAGGATATCCCAAGGCAATACCTGCCGAATTGGCAAAGAGAGTCGACAGTGGAGAAAAGATACAGATTGACCTCATAACAGGAGCTTCAACGGGGCCGGAGCTGGACGGGCTTTTGGCAGAAAAGGGAATTATCAGGAGGAGATATCCGTATCAGACAAACAATGTTCTGAGAAATTCAATAAACAATGGAACAATAAAATATAACGATCTTCATTTGAGTAACTCTTCGCAGTATATTAAGAACGGATTTTTAGGGAAGGTGGATGTTGCTGTAATAGAAGCCGTGCCAATAACGGAAAACGGCGGAATAGTGCCCAGCACTTCTGTGGGAAATTCAAACGTCCTGATTGAGTGTGCGGACAAGGTCATAGTTGAGATTAATACATCACAGCCGGAGGAGCTTGAGGGAATACATGACATATACAATGTTGCGGCTCCGCCCAACACAGAGGCTATACCCATATGGAGCACATTTGATAAGGCAGGAACTCCATATATTCCATGCCATCCGGAGAAAATAGCCGCAATTGTGTTTTCTGATATGCCCGATAAAACAAATACGGTTACCCCGGTTGATGATATTTCGGAAAAGATGGCTGAGAATCTGATTGGTTTCTTAAAATCTGAGGTAGCTGCGGGACGGCTTCCTAAGAATCTGCTTCCGCTTCAGTCTGGCGTGGGAAGTGTTGCAAATGCAGTGCTTGGAGGGCTGTGCAAATCAGAATTTCAAGATTTGGCTTTTTATTCCGAGGTTCTTCAGGATTCTGTGTTAGACCTGATAGAATGCGGCAAGCTGAAGCATGCATCCTCAACTTCACTAACAATATCTCCTGAACGCATGAATGATTTTTTAAATAATTTTTCTAAATACAAGGATAAAATAGTGTTGAGGCCCCAGGAAATAAGCAACAGTCCCGAGGTCATAAGGCGCCTTGGGGTTATATCCATAAATACGGCAATAGAAGCAGACATTTACGGAAATGTAAATTCAACACACATAATGGGAAGCAAAATGATGAACGGAATCGGAGGCTCGGGGGATTTTGCGCGCATTGCATTCATTTCAATCTTCACGACGGCATCAACTGCTGTGGGAGGCAATATATCGTCAATTGTTCCCATGGTTTCCCATGCAGACCATTCGGAGCATGATGTTATGGTTCTGGTAACAGAAAAAGGGGTGGCTGATTTAAGAGGACTTTCACCAAGTGAAAGAGCGGTAAGGATAATAGAAAACTGTGCTCATGAGGACTATAAGAAACAGCTCATGGATTACCACGAAAGAGCGAAAAAATTCTCNNCTTGGGTGAAGCGCTGTCATGGCACGAAAGATTTTTAAAAAAAGGTTCAATGAAATAGGACTAAAGATGCCTGTTAGCGGGTATTACCATTACTTTAAAAATAATTTTGCAAGTTATAAAAACATGAAATCATTTTACCTAAAAATATTGCAAATTTAATCGTTTTGGATTAATATTAATATAAATTTTAAACAATGCAATTGCAGATGGAGGTTTAAATGTTTGAAAAAGAGAATTTTGACCAATTGGAAGCCGCCCGCAAAAATTGGGAAGAAAATGTATTAAACAAATCATTGAATAAAGCACCGGAAAGTAAAGCTGAATTTAAAACCGGTTCAGGTACAGATGTTGAGAGACTTTACACACCTGAGGATGTTGCAGATATTGATTATGAAGAAGAAATAGGATACCCCGGACAATATCCGTTTACAAGGGGGTATCAGCCTACAATGTACAGAGGCAAGGAATGGACCATGAGAATGTATGCAGGCTTTGCCACTGCCGAAGAATCAAACGAAAGATACAAATACCTTGTTAATCAGGGCTCCACAGGCTTATCTGTGGCATTTGACCTTCCCACGCAGATAGGATATGATTCAGATCACGCGTTGGCTCAGGGTGAGGTAGGCAAGGTTGGAGTTGCCATTGACTCCCTCAAGGACATGGAGATTTTGTTCGATGGTATTCCGCTGGACAAGGTAAGTACGTCAATGACAATAAATGCTCCTGCATCAGTGCTTCTGGCAATGTACATAGCTGTTGCCGAAAAGCAGGGTGTAACACCTGATAAATTGAGAGGAACAATCCAAAACGACATACTGAAGGAATACATAGCCAGAGGTACATACATATTCCCAACAGAGCCTTCTATGCGTTTGATAACAAATATATTTGAATATTGCTCAAAGGAAGTTCCGAAATGGAATACAATCAGTATTTCAGGCTACCACATAAGAGAAGCAGGCTCTACTGCCGCTCAGGAGGTAGGATTTACGCTGGCAGACGGTATTGCATACGTGGATGCCGCAGTTAAGGCAGGTCTGGATGTTGATACATTTGCGCCGAGACTGTCATTTTTCTTCAACGCTCACAATGATTTGCTTGAAGAGGTTGCAAAGTACAGGGCAGCACGAAGACTTTGGGCAAAGATAATGAAAAACAGATTTGAAGCTAAAAAAGAAGGCTCCATGATGCTTAAATTCCATACTCAGACAGCAGGCTCAACATTGACTGCGCAGCAGCCGGACAACAACATTATTAGAGTAGCAATGCAGGCTTTGGCAGCCGTATTGGGAGGAACCCAGTCTCTCCACACTAACTCAAGAGACGAGGCGCTTGCTCTTCCTACAACAGATTCCGTAACAATAGCCCTGAGAACTCAGCAGATTCTTGCAAACGAAACAGGCGTTACAAATACTGTGGACCCATTGGCAGGCTCATACTACATTGAGGCAAGAACAAAGGAAATCGAAGAAAAAGCAATGGAGTACATCAACAAAATTGATGAGCTGGGCGGAGCAACGAGAGCAATTGACTTAGGATACATACAAAAGGAAATTTCCGATTCCGCATATAAATATCAGATGGAAATAGAATCGCTTGACAGGATAGTTGTTGGAGTTAACAAATATCAGGTTAAGGAAGAAGCTCCTAAGGGACTTCTGAGAGTTGACCCAATAGTTGGAGAGATGCAGAAAAAGAAAATAGAAGACGTTAAGACTCAGAGAAGCTCCGAAGCTGTGGCAGAAAAACTTGAAGCTCTGAGAAAGGCATGCCAGGGAACGGAAAATGTAATGCCACATATTCTGGCTGCGGTTAAGGAATACGCCACATTGGGAGAAATATGCGGTGTTATGAGAGAAGTATTCGGAGAATATGAACAGGCAGTGTTGCTGTAATATAGGAGGGACAGTATGAGACCAATAAGAGTATTAGTTGCCAAACCAGGGCTTGACGGACATGACAGAGGAGCCAAGGTTATTGCAAGAGCATTGAGAGATGCCGGAATGGAAGTTATATATACGGGATTGAGACAAACTCCCGAGCAGATAGTTGCAGCTGCCGTGCAGGAAGACGTGGATGTTGTGGGGCTCAGCATATTGTCGGGAGCTCACAATTATCTGTTCCCTAGAGTTGCGGAGCTCATGAATGAGCAGGGAGTAGATGATGTGCTTATAATCGGCGGAGGAGTTATTCCTGATGAAGATATACCTGGATTAAAAAACGCGGGAGTTGCAGAAATATTTACACCGGGAACTACAACGTCACAGATGATAGAATTCATAAAATCAAATTTAAAAAGAACTATATAACGAGTGGTTGATATGAAAGAATTAATTCAGCGTATGCTGACCGGAGATAAGAGGTCCTGTGCAAAGCTTATAACAGCGGTGGAAAACAATACGGAAGAAGCCGAAAAAATATTGGGAGAGCTTCACTCTTATACCGGAAGGGCGCATGTTATAGGTATTACCGGACCACCCGGAGCCGGGAAGAGCACATTGACAGATAAAATTGCCAGGGCTCTCGTAGACAGAGGCNNCGGGAGGCTCAATTTTGGGAGACAGGATACGTATGCAGGACCTCGCCTTAAATCCAAATGTGTTCATAAGGAGCATGGGTACCAGAGGATATCTGGGGGGCCTTTCAAAATACACAAAAAACGCACTGAAAATCCTTGATGCGGCAGGATATGACTATATCATAATAGAAACCGTAGGTGTGGGGCAGTCTGAAGTTGATATTGTAAAGGCTGCAGACACCATATTGATGGTAATGGTCCCGGGGCTGGGTGATGATATTCAGTCAATTAAAGCGGGAATCATGGAAATAGGAGACATATTTGCCATAAACAAAAGTGACCTGTTCGGAGCGGACAGGACCGCTACAGAAGTAAATATGATGCTTGATTTAAACGGTGTCATGGAAAGAAGGCCGCCTGTATTAAAGGTTATTGCATCAAAAAATGAAGGTGTTGATGCCTTGGTGGATGAAATAGACAGTCATATGGACTATCTCAAGTCAGGCGGTATGCTTGAGGAGAGACGAAGAAGCAACATGAAGCTTGAGGTTGTTGAGCTTATTGAAGCGGAGCTCAGAAAGATTGTGTTTTCATATGCGTCAATAGACAACAGGCTTGAAACCGAGGTCAGCAAAATACTGGGAAAAGAAAAGAATTTATATGAGGTCAGGGATGAATTCCTGGAAACAATAAGAAGTTAGCAAATCATGAATTAACAAGAATTAAAAGGAGGCAGAAATGGTATTAAAAATTGACCACATAGGCATTGCGGTTAACAGCATAGAAGATTCACTTAAATTTTATGAAAATGTGCTTGGGCTTAAATCAGCCGGAACAGAAGTTGTTGCAGAGCAAAAAGTAAGAGTTGCATTCCTTCCAACAGGTGATTCGGAGGTTGAACTGCTTGAAGCAACAGCAGAGGACAGCCCAATTGCCAAATATATAGCTAAAAACGGCGAAGGTGTTCAGCACATTGCATACAGGGTTGAAAACATCGAGGCAGCCATTGCCGGAATGAAGGCACAGGGAATGAGAATGATTGATGAAACACCTCGTTATGGAGCAGGCGGAGCAAAGATAGCCTTCTGCCATCCGAAAAGCACAGGCGGAGTTTTAGTGGAGCTTTGCCAGAGAGATTAAAAGCAAAGGCAGACAGTATCACTGTCTGCCTTTTTTTCAAGATTTTATTTTAATGGATGAATTGGCTCCATATTGTGAGTCATTAATTCATCTTTTCTGCCTAATGTGCAGAAGTAAATTTCAGTCCTATGATTCCGACCAGGATGCAGCAGAGAAATACCATTCGTAAGGTACTTAAAGGTTCGTTGAAAAGAAATACACCTAAAATTACTGCGCCCAAAGCTCCGATTCCTGTCCAAATTGCATATGCTGTACCGATTGGGAGCGTCTTGGTTGCGAGGGCTAAAAAGTAAAAGCTGACTACCATGCCACCCAAAGTAACCAGCGAAGGAGTTAGCTTTGTAAATCCATGAGAATATTTCAGTGCCATAGACCAAACAATTTCAAAAACCCCTGCAATACCTAAATATATCCAAGCCATGTTTTCNNCTTTATCCTTCCGTGACACAGCCAGGCTGTGCGTCATCTCTCGGTCGCAAACCAGTGAAACTGTGGAACCCTAGATAACTTTAGTATTTACTTTTGCTACGATAACACTCTTTAAAGCTATACACGATTATACACAAGGTTTTGTAATAGGTCAATA
>DOON01000247.1:455-4794 GCA_003514865.1 Clostridiales bacterium | reverse complement strand
AGCTCCATAAGAGGTGCACAAGGAATTCTTATGCAAACGCTTCACGAGGCTCAGGATATTTTCGGCTATCTGCCTATCGAAGTGCAGAAATTCATAGCTGATGAGCTTGATGTCCCATTGGCTGAGGTTTATGGAGTTGCAACATTTTACACTCAATTTTCAATTGAGCCCAAGGGCAAGCATAAAATAGGCGTATGCTTAGGTACGGCATGCTATGTAAAGGGTTCTCAGCAGGTTCTCGACAGGCTGTCAAAGGAGCTTAATGTGAAGGTTGGAGGAACTACTGCGGACAATTTATTCACTCTTGAAGCCACAAGATGTCTTGGCTGCTGCGGATTAGCTCCGGTAATGATGATTGACGGCGATGTGTACGGAAAGCTTGAGCCGAAGAAGATACCTGAAATATTGGCTGAGTATAAAAAATAGGAGGCATGCTATGAAATCTTTGGAAGAGTTAAAAAAGCTGAGAGAAGAAGCAATCAAGAATGTTGAGATGAGAAATTCCGNNTCGGAGAAATTCCGGAAAAGACATACGTGTTGTTGTTGGCATGGCTACCTGCGGCATTTCTGCGGGAGCTAGACCTGTATTAACAACATTCGTTGAAGAGATTGCCAAAAGAAATCTGAATAACGTCCAGGTAGTTCAGACAGGATGTATAGGGATGTGTACCTATGAACCCATAGTTGAGGTTTATCAGAATGGAAGGGAAAAGGTTACCTACATTCATGTTGACCCTGAAAAGGCAAAGAAAATTGTATCTGATCATCTTGCAAATAACAATATTGTTCGTGAGTATACAATAGGGGCTGAATAAGCAATCTTATAAATGGAGGAAAAGCGATGAAAATTTTCAGATCTCATGTCTTGGTTTGCGGCGGAACCGGCTGCAGTTCTTCAAAGTCTGATTTAATCAGGCGAAGATTTGAAGAAAAAATAAAGGAAGTAAGTTTGGACAATGAAGTACAGGTTGTAGCTACCGGATGTTTCGGGCTTTGTGAAGAAGGCCCTGTCGTTATAATTTATCCCGAAGGAACCTTTTATGCGAAAATGACCGTTGAGAGAGTTGACGAAATAGTTGAAGAGCATCTGCTAAAGGGCAGAATAGTAAGAAAGTACCTCTATGATGAAAGTGCAAAGAACGAGCAAATAAAGCCTCTTGGAGAGGTTGAATTTTATAAGAAGCAAAAAAGAGTCGCCCTCAGAAACTGCGGATTGATTAATCCGGAAAATATTGATGAATATATAGCCAGAGACGGATATATGGCTCTCGGTAAGGTCCTGACCGAAATGACCCCCGCAGATGTAATTAAGCTGATAAAGGATTCAGGATTAAAAGGAAGAGGGGGAGCAGGTTTTTCAACTGGAATGAAGTGGAGCTTTGCGGCACCTAACGAGGCAGATCAGAAGTATGTTATATGTAATGCCGATGAAGGTGATCCAGGTGCATTCATGGATNNGGTGCAGGATATGCCATTGGTGCAACAAAAGGATTTGTCTATGTGAGAGCAGAATACCCAATTGCTGTACACAGGCTTAAAATTGCCATAGATCAGGCAAAGGAACTTGGACTTTTAGGAAACAACTTGTTTGAATCAGGTTTTGATTTTGATGTGGAAATAAGACTGGGTGCCGGTGCATTCGTATGTGGAGAAGAAACCGCCCTCATGCAATCAATAGAAGGCAAAAGAGGAATGTCGAGAAATAAACCTCCTTTCCCGGCAAACAAAGGCTTGTGGGGTAAGCCTACAATAATAAACAATGTTGAAACATTGGCAAACGTTCCTCAGATAATTCTTAACGGCCCCGAATGGTTTAAGAGCTTTGGAACTGAAAAATCACCGGGAACAAAGGTATTCGCATTGGGTGGAAAAATAAATAACACCGGATTGGTTGAGGTTCCTATGGGAACAAAGCTGAGAGAAGTAATTTACGACATAGGAGGCGGATGTCCCAACGGAAAAGAGTTCAAGGCTGTACAGACAGGAGGTCCTTCCGGAGGATGCCTGACAAAGGAACACCTTGATATTCCCATTGATTATGACAATCTGACCGCAGTTGGCTCTATGATGGGCTCAGGCGGTATGATTGTAATGGATGAAGATAACTGCATGGTTGATATAGCAAGATTTTTCCTTGATTTCACAGTTGATGAGTCATGCGGAAAATGTACCCCGTGCAGAGAGGGAACAAAGCGCATGCTTGAAATACTGGATAAGATTACTGAGGGAAAAGGAACTATGGAAGATTTGAACAAGCTTGAAAAGCTTGCTGCAAATATTAAGGACACGTCACTTTGCGGGCTTGGCCAAACTGCTCCGAACCCTGTACTATCTACAATGAAATACTTCAGAGATGAATATGAAGCTCATGTTAATGAAAAAAGATGTCCCGCAGGGGTTTGCCAGTCACTGCTGAAATATATTATTACCATGGACTGCAAAGGCTGCACAAGATGTGCGAGAATTTGTCCTGTGGGAGCAATAGATGGCAAGGTTAAGGAAGTTCACGTAATTAACCAGGATAAATGTATTAAATGCGGCTCATGTATGGATGCATGTACGTTCCATGCAATCATTAAAAAGTAAGAAGGAGTGTTTGTTATGGATAAGGTAAATGTAACTATAAATGGAATACAGGTAAGCGTTCCGAAGGATTATACCGTATTAATGGCTGCCAGAGAGGCAGGGATTGACATACCTACGCTTTGCTATCTGAAGGATATCAATGAGATAGCGGCATGCAGGGTATGTGTGGTTGAGGCGGATATAAAGGGAGTTCCCATGAGAAACCTCCCTGCGTCCTGCGTCCTGCAGGTACAGGACGGAATGAATATACGCACAAATACCCCAAAGGTAAGAAATGCCGTAAGGATGAATGTGGAGCTGATACTTGCAAATCACAACAGAGAATGCCTGACATGTCTGAGAAACGGAACATGTGAGCTCCAGAAGCTGTGCGACGAACTTGGAATTGACAATATTGAATTTGAGGGAGCAAAACGAGAAGCAAAAATAGATAATCTGTCATACTCCATTATAAGAGATACAAGCAAGTGTATACTGTGCGGACGCTGCGTAACCACATGCAGGGACGTGCAAGGCATAGGAATTCTTGATTTTACAAAGAGAGGCTTTAATACGGAGGTAGCTCCGGCCTTTGATTACAGCATGAAGGATGTGCCATGTGTATATTGCGGGCAGTGCATTCAGGCATGTCCCGTTGCTGCATTGCGCGAGCGCAGCTATATTGACGATGTGTGGGATGTAATTGACTACCCTGAAAAATATGTTGTTGTTCAGACGGCACCGGGTGTAAGAGCATCCTTGGGAGAAGAATTCGGCTATCCCGTAGGTACGGATGTAACGGGAAAGATGGTTGCTGCGTTGAGAAGGCTTGGTTTTGACAAGGTATTTGATACTAATTTCTCTGCGGACTTAACAATTTTAGAAGAAGGAACAGAGCTTCTGAGCAGAGTTACAAATGGCGGAAAGCTTCCTATGATAACCTCATGTTCACCTGGATGGATACGCTTCTGCGAAATAAATTATCCTGATTTTCTTGATAATCTTTCGACATGCAAGTCTCCTCAGCAGATGTTCGGTGCAATTGTAAAATCCTACTATGCGGAAAAGGCCGGTGTTGATCCGAAGAAGATGGTGTGTGTATCCGTAATGCCGTGCACGTCCAAAAAGACGGAGGCAAACAGGCCTGAAATGGAGGTAGATGGCATAAGAGATGTTGATTTCTCTCTGACTACCAGGGAGCTTGGTGATATGATCAAGCAGGCGAGAATCAGCTTCAGGAATCTGCCCGATGAGCAGCCGGACAGCATCTTAGGAGAATATACNNAGTAATGGAGGCTGCGCTTAGAACAGTGGCTGACATATTGACAGGAAAAGATCTTGAAGACATTGAATACCAGGGAGTGAGAGGCATTGAAGGAGTGAAGGAGGCATCTGTGGTTCTTCCTATTGACGGAAAGGATACAGAGGTAAAGGTTGCGGTTGCTCACGGTACAGCAAATGCCGCAAAGGTCCTTGATGCAGTGAGGGCCGGTGAAAAGAATTACCACTTCATAGAGGTAATGGCATGTCCGGGCGGATGTGTTCACGGCGGTGGTCAGTCCCATGTTTCAGCAAAGGCAAGGCTTGAGGTTAATCCGAAAACAAAAAGAGCAGATGCACTTTATGAACTTGACAGGTCACTTCCTCAGAGAAAATCTCACAAGAATCCTGAGATAAAGAGGCTTTATGATGAATTTCTCAAGGAGCCTAACGGACATCTGTCTCACAAATTGCTTCACACTCATTATACTAAAATAGATACCTATAAGATTGA
>DOON01000247.1:0-334 GCA_003514865.1 Clostridiales bacterium | reverse complement strand
ACAAAGATTTGTCCGCACTTTCAAATTAAAACAGTACAAATAAAATGGTAATAATTGCAAAAAATACATCTGAGTTTGACATACGAGAATAATGTGCTATAATTAATTATGCAATTTATTTTCTCGCATAAATAAATGTCCCATAATCTAGCATGATATGCTATGACATCTTAATTTTTTTATCTGACATTAAAATCAAAAAATTATCGAAGGAAGTTTATAAAAAAAGAGCAAAACTTAATATGACATAAAACTAAACATATTGTATTTTATGGTTTTTTTGTTATTGCACGATTATGATATTTCATATTTATTTTTTGTATTCAATTATGCT
>DOON01000094.1 GCA_003514865.1 Clostridiales bacterium | reverse complement strand
CCTCTGCAACATCGGGTGCTTCAGGCATAGGAGTGTCAGGTATGTTTTCCATATCAGACGGTTTTTTCTGACAGCTTATCATTAATATAATTGCTACAGCAGCAATGGTGATAGTTAGTATTTTTGATTGCGGTAAAAAATTCTTCAGCTTGTGCATGTGCGTACTTCTTTCTATCTATTTTTAGTCATTATATTATTATATAATTGTACAGCTAAATATACAAATATTTTTTGATTAACAATAACTGTCAAAATAAAATAAAGCCGGTCAGATTTTTTCGTCTGACCGTGCTTTAATCTCATTTAATTAGTTCTTTTTTACACTGAATGTATACTTGGTATCAGTGTAGTTTATACTTGATGTGTTTGCTCTTGATACCACAAGCTCGATAGTATAATCACCTAACTCATTCAATGCAATATTTACTACACCATTAACTGCTGACATAGTTGTTGCTGTACCTAAAGGTGAAGTCACCGTAACAGCCATATCCGCATCAGCAGGTGAAGTTATTGCACTTATCGTAATTGCTGATGAGGTTGTTGTGAATATTGCTTGTGCGGTTGTAATATCGGATAGTGTTATAGCTGCTTGTGTGGTAAGGTCAGCTATTGTCAGACTTGTAATGATTGCAGCCTGTGTTGTGACTGAGCCGCCGCCATTACCGCCTCCACCATTTCCACCACCGCCACCGGGATTAGTCGGCCCGGGTTCTTCTGCGCCGGGTGTGGTTTCTTTTTGGGCTCTGTCAATTGTAACCAAAGCTTCTGCCCTTGAAATATGTCTCAGAGGCCTGAAGGTGTTATCCTCGTAGCCTATCATGAGTTTCCCACGGGCTGCCGCTCCTACTCCGCCTCTTGCCCAGGTTGCTATGTCGTTTACGTCGTTGAAGATGTTAGCTCCGGAAGCATAATCGCTCAAATTTTTTATTCTTGCAATTATCAGAGCAGCTTCCTGTCTGCTGATTTTATTTCCCGGTCTTGCGGTGTTATCTTCATAACCCTTTAAGTAACCGGCCTGTACAGCTTTTTGAACCTCAGGATAATACCAGTCATCTGACTTAACATCGCTGAATTTTATTTCAGCCTTTTCGGTGTATCCGAGTGCGTTGTTCACCATTGTCATGTACTCTGCTCTTGTGATTTGCGAATCCGGTCTGAATGAGCCGTCTTCATACCCTTTCAGCTTATTGCCGTCAAACCACTTCTGTATGGTTGTTTCAGCCCAGTGACCGGAATAATCGGCACCAAAGGCGAAGCTCGGCGTCAGAAGTGTAAGCAGCATGGCAAGCGTCAGGGCTAATGCTGTTTTTCTTTTTAGCATCCAATATCCTCCTTTTGTTGTATTTATATAATCAATTAATAAATAATTGACTATTGCGAAATTAAAAAAACTCAATAATATTGAGTTCGTTAATTTCAATACAAAAAAATGGGGTGCATGCCTATAGTTAAGAAAGTCTTAAGAAGTGCATTTTACAATCCAAATATATTTACAGCTCCAAAGCTTAAAATCATTATGCATATGGAAGCAACGAGATTTCCGATTACAATTGCTGGAAAAGCGTATTTAAACCGCATGTCAAGCAGTGAGGCGATGAGGCTTCCGGTCCATACTCCCGTGCCAGGCAGAGGAATTGCGACAAAAATAAACAGTCCCCAATATCCATACTTCTTAACATTGCCGCTTTTGCTTAAGGATCTGTGTATGAGTTTATGTATGATTTCTTTGAATGTCCTTGTTTCTTTTAAATAATTGAAAATAGGCCTGATTGTGAATAAAATTATCGGTACCGGAAGAATGCTTCCAAGAAAAGCAAGTATGGTCGCATGAATGGGTGACATACCCAAGGCTATACCCACCGGTATTGCTCCTTTTACTTCCACTATGGGAAGTGCCGCAGTAAGCATTACTTTAAATTCGTTCAGTAAAAACATTTATGTCTCCGTTATAAGATGATTTTGAACCGTGTAACTTGATATTTTTGTCCAACGCTTATTATTTATAAATCTAACATATTATGTTGTAAAATTCAACATGATTTTACATACTGGCAATTTTACTGCCACGTATATCATACTTAAGGGGACATAAAACATACTGTTCCAATTCTTCCGGGGGCAGAGGCATGNNCATCCTTAAGAATTTTGTCTATAAATATTTTGTCTATTTTCAAATAATCAAACTTACCTGCGAAGTGCATCAGATTTTTCAGTGAATTGTGTCCTGTACCGTAATCGTCCAAAGACAGCTTTATGCCTGCTTTCTTAAGCTTCATCAATTGCTCTGACATAATTTCCTCGTTATGAATTATGGATCTTTCAGTCAATTCAAATTCTATAAGTCTGGGATTAATATCATTTTCCTTGATGTAATCGGTGACATACGAGATAAATTCCGCATCTGACAGGTCTAATGCAGAGAGGTTCATTGAGACGGGTATTTCTATACCTTTTTCCTTCCAAAGCCTTATCTGGTCTGTAACACTTGCAAAAAGCCATTTTGTTATTTCATTTATGAAGCCCGCATCCTCAGCCCTCTTGATAAGCTCTGCAATTGACATGTTCATATGTCTTGAGTCGTTCCATCTGAGCAGCGCTTCAACAGATGATATCCTATTTTTACGCACATCAATTATGGGCTGAAACGCCAGTGTAAACATATCATTTTTTAAAGCATGGTAAAGGGATACAAGGTCGCTGTAGTACCTTTCATGCTCTTTCTCGATTATATCGTTATAAATTCCGATGGTACTGTGCAGCCTGGATGTTTGCTCCAGTGCCTTGTCTAGCATCAGCGTCAATTTGTATGCTTCAGTGCCGTGATTGGGATAATTGACTATTCCGCACTTAATGACAGGGGAAATCGGGAGCTTTTCTATGTACATGGGACTTTTTGTTATTGAAATAAAGCCCTTTGTGAGATTGTTTGCTTTGTCTATATCCACACCGGGAAGCAGCACGGCAATCTTATTGTCTGAAATCGTATACACCATTCCCATGTAAAAAAATTCTTCAGCCATTTCAAGCAGTCTTATGTATGACTTCATGCTTGTTTCATAATCCACATATCTTTTAATCATATCCATATTTTCAAACCTGAAAAGTATGGTCGAAATACTTCCGTATATCCCTGCATTAATTGAATCTGTCCAGTCTATATTAAATTTGTTTGAATTGAAATATCCTGTTGCCACATCCTCGTAAGCTCTTTTTTTCTCCAAATCGTCCATCTTCTTAACATGCTCATACAGCTTGCCCACAACCAGCACTATGAAAACAGACGTCAATATTCGCAGCATCCATATAGCGGGTGGCTGCATTTCACCTGTTGCGGCAGCGGGCATAAACGGTCCGACAGCAAGCCCGGCAAATATCGCCGCTATAATTCCACCTTTGATGCCATATACAAACACCGCAATAAAAATCGGCATATATAAAAGCTGCACCGTAGAGCTTGTACCCCCGGTAAAATAAACTATGGCCGTAATAAATACCATCAGCGAAACAATTACCGTAAACCATAAAATATGATAGTGTTTATTCTCCATAGCTCTTAAAAATTCCCAAAGCTTTTTATTCATAAGCGCTCCTTGTGCTATAATGTTCTGACTTCATCGCCCAATTACCGTATAAACCTAAAAAACCTTGCTATTAAAAAGCAAAGCTAACCGCTATGCCATACGCAAGTACATCATAGCTGTAGTCTCATTATAATCTTATTACCCACAAATCACACCTTTAAACAAAAATTTAAAGGCAGATTATCCATGCCAATAACTTACTCCACCAATTACAATTCCATGATGCTAAAATATGCCTGATCCGGTACAATTAAGTCAGGTGAGCTCAGTATTATGGAAAACACGGCCGGCTCTTCAATTATTTTCCGTTCGTGCAGGAGATGCTTAGAAACAATTTAGGAAAATACAGACATTTAATATTGACAATCCGCAGCATNNTTATGAATCCTATAAGAAGAAAAGACCGCGAAATGAGCATTGATTTCGCATATGACGTAATTGACAAGTCCCAGTTCGGAACTCTTGCAACAACCGATAAGGACGGAAATCCCTACTGCATTCCCGTATCAGCCGTAAGAGAGGATGACAAAATCTATTTTCACTGTGCAAAGATCGGAACAAAAATCGATAATATAAAGAATAATCCCAACGTTTGCATGTCCTTTGTAGGCGACGTGCATGTTCCTGTTGAATTTAACGGCAATTCCAGTGTCGAGGAAGTAGGAAGAGTTTCTGATACAAGATTTACAACTGAGTACGAATCAGCTGTTGTTTTTGGAATAGCCTCCGATGTAGAGGATGATGAAGAAAAACTGCATGCACTAAGACTCATAAGCTGGAAATACGCTCCCGATGATATGCCGTATTTTGATGCATATGTAAGTTCGAGCATTAAAGTAACCAATGTCGTAAGGGTAACTATAGAACATATCACGGGAAAGAGAAAAAAATTTGATAAAAGCGGCATTGAGATGAAATTCGGCAGAATGGAATAATACATAAAACAAAAATCCGGGAATCCCGGATTTTTGTTTATCACAAAATATTAAATATTATTGTAATTCATGTTTAAAGATAAAACTTGAGGGTATATAAATAATACAACTTAAGTTAACTGAAACATACAGAAGCATAAAATCTATAAGTAATTTGAAAAAGATACACTGCCGCAATATTGAAAATAGGAGCATATAGAAGGCTCAACTCGCAGGATAGCATCGGCAAATGAAAAATAGACTTGTATGAATCGGCTAAACAGTTGAATAGGGATGAGAAAGAGGTGATTCCAACAGGCTTCGAAATAGAAAACCCAAATAAATAGCACCCGATTTTCGAATTGAAAAGAAAATTGGGTGCTATTTATTTGGGTTTATTTTAATCAGAAAAATATTCTTGAACTTATGCTTCTGCTGTGTTATATTGATGTAGTATTTATTTTATAAACACATGTGCTTGTATCAAGAACAACATAGGAGGAACATATGGAAAAAGTGAAATTAGGAATTTTAGGAATGGGTACCGTGGCTTCCGGTCTGATAAATATTATTGAATTTAACAATGCAAAAATATCAGAAGCACTGAACAAAAATTTGCAGGTGAGCAAGGTCCTTGTGAAAAATCCGGATAAAAAAAGAAATGTTAAACTGACAGATGACGTGTACACCACCGATGCCTATGATGTAATAAACGATAGCGATGTTGAAATTTTAGTTGAGCTCATTGGCGGAATACATCCGGCATATGAATATGTAAAGGCTGCCCTCAAAAACAAAAAGCATGTTGTTACCGCCAACAAGGCACTCATTGCAACTCACGGCGAAGAACTGGAAAGCCTTGCGTCAGAAAATGGCGTCAGACTCATGTATGAAGCCAGCGTGGCAGGAGGCATACCGGTTATAAACACTATTTCCGAAAACCTTTCAGCTAATGAATTTGAAAGAATCACGGGTATTATAAACGGTACAACAAATTACATACTGACACAAATGTCTGAAAACGAATTGGAATACCAGCAGGCTGTAAAGCAGGCCCAGGAGCTCGGCTTTGCCGAAGCAGACCCCTCATCCGACGTTGACGGAGATGATGCCGTATATAAAATATCTATTTTATCCGATATAGCCTTTGGACAAAAGATAAAGGTTGCAGATGTATTAAAAGAGGGAATAACGAAAATTTCCAAGGAAGACATGATTTATGCGAAGAAAAACGGATACTGCATTAAGCTGCTTGCTTCAGCAGTTAAAACCGGCGATGAATTTGAGGTTAGAGTTCACCCTGCTTTTGTACCTCTTTCACATCCTCTGGCAACAGTAAAAAACGAGTTTAACGCTGTGTTTTTAAAGGGAAATGCAGTCGGAGAACTCATGCTGTACGGCAAGGGTGCAGGCTCACTTCCTACAGGAAGCGCAGTATTGGAAGATATAATATCAATTATTAATAAGAGTGATTTCCCAAAATTGAAAACAAATGGAAGAAAGAAATTGACTGTTGTTAACAGAGGATTTGCCTCCTACTACATACGCCTTACAACAGATGATGCCACAGGCGCTCTCGGAAGAATAGCCCCTGCTTTTGCGGCAAAAAACATAGGTCTTGCTTCATCTGCATTGGAAAAAAGAGACGGCGGTCTTGCTTCTCTTACAGTTGTTACATGTGCGTCTGAGCATGGCAGCATTGTATCAACCATTGAGGAAATAAAGAAATTAAGCATTGTAAAAGAAGTAAACAGCGTTATTATGTTTGAAGACTTTAAATAATAATAAGAGCGGCTGAAGGTTAACTTAACATATACCCTCCAGCCGCTCCTTATGTTATCTCTTCCTGAAGGATTCCACCGACCTGCAGAATATTTCCGAAAGAATTTCATTTCCTCTCTCATTGAAATGGAGGCCATCTGTGTACAAATTCTTAAGCTCATCCCCAGCTTCATTCCCCATCTCAGAGTAAAAATCAATATACTTTAAGTTAAATGTTTTGCAGAACAGCTTAATCCACTGTTGATACTCCTCAAGCTTTTTTGCAACCTCGTTGAAATCCGAAAACTGCGCCCAGTCCTGCCTCACATTCTCAACATCAAATTTTGCTGGTATGCCTATGATGGGATCTATGTATTTTGCGACCGACTGGTGGGCCATTGCCATCATATTCGCCTTTACTACTCCCAAATCAGCTCCCACAATGAAGTCATTTACTCCGCCCATTATTAAGACGGCCTCTGGCCTTCTGTCGTATACAGAACTGTTGTATCTGCTGAGCATACCTCCGGTTGTATCTCCTGAGATACCCTCATTTATTATTTCAATACCTAATTTATCCTGAGACAGCTTAGTCCACACCTTTGATCTTCTTATTCCCAGTCCGTATGTCAGACTGTCTCCCAAGCAAACTATTTTCATTTCATATTCCTTTCATGGTTTTATCTTCGTCCTCAGACACTACAAAGCATATATTGTCATTTTCGTAGGCTGCTTCCTGAAACACACCCTTGAGCAGCTCACCGTATTCTCCCATATTCTCATGCATTTTCTCTTCATTTAACAAATAAACTGTTGTTTCAACTGCCCATGTGCTGATTAAATCCCACAATGCATCCAGATTCTCGCCGTAATATTCAGGGAAATTCATGCGTTCCTTTATATATTTGTGTGCGGCATCTTTTGAAGTCATTTTGCTGCCGTCTAAAATTATTTCAATCATCTTTTACTCCTAATATAATTGAACAAATGTCTTGTAATGGTCATTAGTGTAGTAGATAAGTCCATCATTTGAATAAACTATTCTTTCTGCCACCCGGTAGCCTCCCTCATAGTTTATATCGCATTCAAACCATTTCCTGCCTTCCTTTTTGGGAAGAGCGCCCTCCCTGTTTCCGAAGGAATCACCGCCTATGCTCATCCTGTCTGTCACATCCCACAAATTTCCCTTTTCGCTGTTCCATCCCAGAGCCATGGCTTCTTTTTTCGTTATGAAGTTTGAGGGCAGCCTTCCGTAAGTACGTATGTACACTGCAACCTCTTCGGCTGATGTATATTTTCCATCCTCATTTATTGCTTGTTCTTTTTCATCTGCTCCCCCATTTGTTTCATTATTTTCAACAGCCTGCGGCATCATACATCCCGCAATGAAAGCCGCTGTCAATATCACAATCAGGAGTAGGCTAAATATTTTTTTCTTCAAAATTCCTCCCCGCATCACGCTAAATTAATTTCCTTGTTCTCAATTCATATATGGATTCCTTCAGTGCCTCGGCAGTTTTTACTTCTGCCAGAATACCAATATTTTTATTTCCTGCAAATTCGATCAAAGGCCCTATATCTAGGTCCCCTCTGAACAAAATCTGATGGTCCTTTTTCCCTATGACATCATGGACATGCATATGAACAATATCTTTTTCATGAATCATAAGAAATTCACGGTCCGTGAACCCGCTGACTGCATCATGTCCTGTATCCCATGTAAGTCCCACATTGGGGTACAAGACTGCTTCATTCAACGCATCCTGAATATATGCCTTTCCAAAATTGGCGCTGTTTTCCACGGCAAGAGCCACATTGCTCTTCACTGCCTTTTCAGAAAGTGTTTTTATAGATTTAATGAAATTATTTTTAAACTCACGGGAATATTCCTGATAAATATACACCTTTTTATCAGGGAGAGTCATTTTCGCTCCCTCAATTACATGCATGTTCAAAAGACTTATCCCTGCAAGTCCCGCCCATTCAATGGTTTCTGAAAACAGCTCCTCATATCCTCTTCTCACGCTTTCATAAAAGACACCTAAATCAGCTTCATCAGGCATATGCATGGTGAATTCTATTCCCGTTTCCTCCGTTGT
The DNA here is from genome assembly GCA_003514865.1 of Clostridiales bacterium. The sequence continues at coordinate 1,913 of DOON01000094.1, read as the reverse complement.
TTTTTTCAACAGCCCGGGATTTAATTTTCCTATGAAATTATATGGTAGATTCATGTTGAGCTCTATAAAGTCCAGCTTCAACTCCATGCACAAATCTATGAGCTGGTCCAATGTGTTGTATTCTACAAGTGCAGGCATTCCTATTCTCATAATTTCCCCCCTTTCACCTTGCCTCAGGCCTAATCCGCCAGAAGCTCCAGTTCCTCCACGGTCAGGTGCCTGTATTCTCCGAGCTCCAGCTTATCGTCAAGCTTTATTGGCCCCATTGATATTCTCTTCAGATATATTACCTCATTATTTACAGCATTAAACATTCTTTTTACCTGGTGGAACTTTCCTTCCTTAATCGTCACCAGGCATTTTGAAGGATATCCCGCTTCTATTATTTCGAGCTTAGCCGGAAGTGTTTTATAGTTTTCATTTGTCAGCAATATTCCTTCCTGAAAAGCCTTGACATCCTCCTCGGTAACCTCTTCCTCCACCTCGGCATAATAAAGTTTATCAACGTGCTTTTTAGGTGAAAGAAGATTGTGGGTCAGCTGGCCGTCATTTGTAAGCAAGAGCAGTCCTTCCGTATCTTTGTCAAGCCTTCCTACCGGGAACGGAGCATAAAATCTGTCTTCCTCCTTCAATAAATCCACAACCGTACGGTCATAATTATCTTCCGTGGCTGAAACCACGCCTGCCGGTTTGTTCATCATCAGATAGATGTGCTGCACATACTTGACTGTTTCATTTTTATATTTCACTTCATCTGTATCTGTATCAACAATTTTTGAGCTGTCTTTTTCTACGATGCCGTTAATCTTTACATTTCCTTTTCTGGCATCCTGCTTAATTTCCTTTCTTGACCCAAGTCCCACGCCCGACAGCATTTTGTCAATTCTTATTTTCATTGGTACCTCTCATGTTTTATTTATTGTATTATAACACGGCAGCATGAAGAGTCAACAGAGTATTGACAAAGGCACCCTTAATCTATATGATTTTATCAGGCGAAAAAATTTATTTGTGAGGTTATTATGATTGAAACACTAATTAAAGGATTCACTATTGGAATTGCATACGTTGCTCCAATAGGCATGCAAAATATGTATGTGATTAACACGGCGATGACACAACGCAGGTCACGCCTATACATGGTTGCGCTAATTACAATTTTCTTCGATATCTCACTGGCACTTGCATGCTTTTTCGGGATGGGTGCGCTTATTGAAGCTGTTCCTCTGGTAAAGGTGCTGCTTCTGGGACTGGGCTCAGCCGCCATAATATGGATAGGCATAGGCCTCATACGCTCTGCTCCTAAGCTAGATAAAACGGTTGAAACAAAGAAAACACTTATACAGGTCGTACTTTCATGCTTCCTCGTGACTTGGGCGAATCCGCAGGCGCTGATTGACGGAACAATGCTGTTTGGAGGCTTTCGTGCATCGCTTCCAGCAGACATGGCGAAATATTTCATAATGGGTTCCGCATTGGCTTCCGCCACGTGGTTCCTGTCCCTTGGAACAGTTGTCAGCATATTTAAAAAGGCGTTCAGCGAGAAAATACTGAAAATAATAAACATCATCTGCGGTCTCATCATCATATACTACGGAATCAGGCTGGGAATAAGCTTCTTTCAGACATTATAAGCACAAAAGACGTTATGGTACATATGGATTCCCATATTGCCATAACGTCTTTATTTTTTTATAATCTGTCGCTCCCCATCGGGATAAATTTATTGCTGTCTCTGAATTTTTTAAGTCGGGCCACCAGCTCGTCCCTGTCTCTGTTCAGTGTTCCTGCTTGATTAACATAGTTAGAAACGTGATTCGCCCTGAATATGCAATCATTCAGCTCCATGTTTTCAAGCATAAGTATGTTTTCATCCAGAATTTGAAGAGGAGTGAGAAGCTTGAATCTTCCCT
>DOON01000271.1:3888-5693 GCA_003514865.1 Clostridiales bacterium | reverse complement strand
ATATATCTTGGCCATATTTCATGGAAGACTGACTGCTTGGTGAAATATGATATACCGAAGTCTCTGTTTATTACCATGTTCTTGATATAGTTGACGTATTTTTGTAAGAATGGCAGGTCGTATCCCAGCTCTCTGTTTAAAGCATCCACGTCTGCCTGAGGGGCTGATACTCCCAGCAATGCTCTTGCAGGGTCTCCCGGTGTTATGTTCATTACAAGGTATATTATGAACACCACCCCTAGTATTGTCGGTATCAGGAACAGTATTCTTTTTATGACGTATCTGTACATTGTTCTTTCTCCTGACTTTATAATTAAATTACGGGGCTGCCGTGTTAAATGTCATAGGAGCATAACTGACAGCAGCCTCCATTTTATTAAAATTATTTTTTCAATTCGAATGTACGAATTTTGTAATAAGTAGGAACAGTCTTTCCTATATTCAAATCATCCGCCCATACAATTGCAACCGGTCTGTGCAATCCTGGAAGTATAGTGGCTGTATCCATAACCATTGACCACAATTCCTTGTAGTATTTTACACGGTCGTCAACATTTGATGTGGATGCCCCAAGGTCTACGAGTTCTTCCATACGCTGCCAGTTGAATGGACCGTCCTTGAATTTTACTACATACATTCCAACAGACTCACTATGAACCTNNATTGTTGTAATCATAGTTTCCGGAGTCCGCAAATACGCATATGTCATACTCCTGAGCGTATAGCTTAGGTGTAACGACAGCTGCCTCCATTACTGATACCTGCGCATTTATTCCAACTTCTGACAGGTTAGCCTGAAGCACCTGCGCCATCTTTGCATTATTTGATGTGTTTGCACCGTATGTCATTATTGTTCCCACGTCAACACCGTTGGGATATCCCGCTTCTACAAGAAGCTGCTTTGATTTTTCAACACTGTAGTCGTATGTTTCGAATCCGTCCTTAGGCGATGTCGCAACGTATTCGGGAGGCATATAGTGAATGGCCTCTGTTCCATATCCATCACTTACGGCAAGATTTATATCTTCTTTATTTATGGCGTAGAATATGGCCTGTCTCACCTTTTTATTGGCAAGCACACCATTATTTGTTGGTGATAAATAGTTTATAGCCATAAACATTATGTTATTACCTTTTATCAACGCCTTGTTTTCACCTGCAACCTTTGATAATGATTCCCATTCAGACAGAGGCGCATCTTCAAAATAGTCAAGTTCATGATTTTCATATGCTATTACGGCAGCAGCTTCATCGGAAATAACTATATATTCAACATTTTTGATTGCGGGAGCTCCTCTCCAGTAATCTTCAAATGCTGCAAGCTTTACTCCTGTTGCAACATTGTATTCTGTTGCATAGTATGCTCCTGTTCCGGCCTTATGAGGAACTGTACCGAACTTATCTCCCTGTTCTGNNCTCACTGAGAATCTTAATGCTGAAGAATGTGTGATCAATCGGAGAATATGGCTTGTTCAGCGTAAACTTCACCGTATTGTCATTAACAGCCTCAACGTTTTCGATCATAGAAGTAAGATAATTGAATCTTGAGTTTTTCATGGCGCGATTATAGCTAAAAACAACGTCAGATGCCTTTAATGACTCTCCATTCTGGAACTTAACTCCATCTTGAAGAGTAATTGTATAAACCTTCTGGTCATCGCTTAAAGCAACTTCCTTTGCAAGTTCCTTGTAGTACCCGTTGTTTGCTTCATCCATACCGTAAAGGCCTTCATACATCTGATGCCAAACCTTCATGTCACGAGTATTTGTAGTCTGCTCCCAGTCAAGTGATGGTAGAGAAGCAG
>DOON01000271.1:0-3842 GCA_003514865.1 Clostridiales bacterium | reverse complement strand
GCTGCTGTCCGTTTTTATTTGATTCAGCCGGCTTGGCGGGTGCAGGATTTGTTGTGTTGCCTGAACATCCCGTAACGGTTGCAACCAACATTAAAACTGCAATTAAAAATGCTACTAATCTTTTCATTTATTCTCCTCTCTTTTGTTCAAATATAGTTCTTCGTTACCTGCACCATATTATGCAATTTATGTACCAAGTTAATTTAATATTTTCAAATTTTATCACGCAAAATAAATCTTGATATTTCAACATCTTGCACATCTATTCAAAGTACTTATATTTCATGGCCTTCTTAAAATAGCTATGTTTACTTCATAAAAAAACAAAACTGCTGTAATTACGGCAATTTTGTTTTTTTAATAATCCATCTTATTTCAGCTGTTTTAAACAGCCATTTTTTTAACTGCCGTAATTGCAGCAGTATCTTGCCACTTTTACGGCAGTTTTACGATTTATTTCAATTTATACTTTTTCATTTTCTGCTGCAATGTCTGCCGCGGGATTTCCAGATATTCGGCAGCCTTTTTAACATTTCCTCTGTTCATCATGAGCGCTTCTTCAACCAGTTTGATTTCCATATTCTCCAAAAGGACTTTTATTGGCTTTGTTCTAGTATCAGCCGGACTATCTTTAATATTCTTGTTTGCATCGCTGCTTTCCATGACGTTCTTGCCTTCAGGTACATTAAGCATAGCCGACTCTATAAAGTTTTCAAGCTCACGGACATTTCCTGGCCAACCGTATTTCAGCATAAAGCTGTTAAGCTCAGGCGAAATCGATGTGACATTTTTTCCAAATACACCGCTGTATTTTTTTAAAAAATATTCGGACAAGAGCTTGATGTCATCTATCCTTTCTCTTAAAGGAGGGATGTTTATATTGACGACAGAAAGCCTGTAATACAGATCTTGCCTTATGTTTTCCTTTAAAAGCACATCATAATTGCATATGTTTGTAGCTGCAATTATTCTCACATCAAATCTTCTTTCCTCGTTTTCTCCTATCCTCCTGACAGCACCGCTCTCGATGGCTCTCAAAAGCTTCGACTGCAGATAAAGTGTCATGCAATGGAGCTCGTCCAAAAACAAGGTACCTCCGTCACAAGCCTCAAACAGTCCCTTTTTATCCAAAGCACCTGTGTAGCTTCCCTTGCTCGTACCAAAAAAAATACTTTCAAGCAACGTCTCCGGCACAGCGGAGCAATTCTGCGCAATAAACGGTTTATCCTTCCTGTTTGAAGCATTATGAATGCCGTGTGCGAAAAGCTCCTTGCCTGTTCCCGTTTCACCGTTAATGTACACAGGTGACGACGACTTGGCAATATTCTTTGCATATTCTATAAGCTCTGTCATTTTACGGCTTTTGCATATAATATCATCAAGGTCATATTTCGCGTTATAACCCAAATCAAGGCATTTAGGTTTCATAATCGAATTATCCTCTGGTGAAGACTTATCAATTTTAAGCCTGCTTTTATCCCCTATAAGAACCTTTGAAAGCTCAACTGCGCCGACAATGATTCCCTGATGCTTTATAGGAAATGAAATATTATCAGTAATTGTATCTTCAGAGTATAAGTTTTTAACTAGCTGGCCTCTTCTCTCAATCATTTTTTCTTTTTCCATACATTCATAGAGAGAGCTGCTTGATTTATCTAAATTATAGAAAACATCCGTCAGCTTTTTTCCCACTATAGATTCTTCCAATTTGCTGTCAAGCTCCGGATTAAATTTCACTGTAAAAAGAATAGATCCGTCCTTGTCTATAATTGTTATACCATCAATATAATTCAAATCTTCAAATAGTGCCACTGCCACCCTCCGTCTTTCAACTCAACAAAAGTCAATAAGTTTTTACTATAATAGCATTATTGAAATGCTTTGTCAAAATAATAAATGCCTATGGATTCAGAAATATGCATTTATTTTAGATTTCAATTTTTAATGTTTAGGATGCAGATATTCCTCCTTGCTTTTATTAGCAATTCTGCGTTTTTACACATATATAATTATCCCCATATCAATAACTCGAATTTTAACTATGCATATTTGTCGCAAAGCCTTATTTTATGCATTCCATTATATTGCTTTCTGTGATAAAATCAACGCATTCAATAAATAAGGTTACTTGCAGGAGGATATATGCGCGATTTTAGTTATCATCGTCAGGAAATTGAAAGAGTATACGGAAAAATAAGCCCCTTTGAGCTTAAGGATAAATTAATAAGCCTTGCAGAGGACTCACGTAATGGAAGTGTGCAGTCCTTGTTAGATGCGGGCAGGGGAAACCCCAACTGGATAGCTGCCACACCGAGAGAGGCCTTTTTTACATTCGGCCAGTTTGCAGTTTCGGAAAGCCGAAGAACATGGAATCAGGGATACTTGGCAGGTATGCCGAAAAAAGAAGGCATTTCTGAACGCTTCAAGGATTTTATAAGAGATAACCCCTATGCACCGGGAATAAACATGCTTAAAAAAATGATAAACTATGGAATTACTGTTAAATGCTTTAACGCCGATGATTGGATTCATGAGCTTGTGGATGGCATCATAGGCGATAATTATCCACATCCGGACAGAATGCTTCGTCATATAGAGCTTGTAGTCAATGACTATTTGATTCAGGAGCTTTGCTACAATGAGCCCCTAGAACGTAAATTTAATACATTTGCAGTTGAAGGAGCAACCGCCGGCATGTGTTATATTTTTGATTCATTAATAGCAAATAACATATTGTCAAAGGGAGACAGAATAGCTTTAATGACACCCATATTCACTCCTTATCTTGAGGTTCCTCATTTGCCAAGATATAATTTTGATGTTGTAAATATTTCTGCGAATGAAAAAGATGAAGATGGAAGATACACCTGGCAATACTCTAAGGATGAGCTTGACAAGCTGAGGGACCCTTCTATAAAGGCGTTATTTGTAGTAAATCCCAGCAATCCGCCATCGGTTGCAATGAGGCCTGAAACAATAGGGTATCTGAAGGATATTATTGATGGTTCAAATCCTGATTTAATGATTATTTCAGATGACGTATACAGCACCTTTGTAGACAATTTTGTTTCAATCATGGCTGATTTGCCATACAATACAATCGGTGTATATTCCTATTCAAAATATTTCGGTGTTACAGGCTGGAGGCTCGGTACCATTGCCCTTTATGAGCACAATGTATTTGATAAGCTTTTGAAAGAGCAGGATGAAGATAAAAAAGAAAGGGCAAGAAGACGATACTCAGGAATGTCAACGGACCCTGACAAAATACCTTTTATAGACAGAATTGTAGCTGACAGCAGGCAGGTGGCTCTCAATCACACTGCAGGGCTTTCCACACCGCAGCAGGTACAGATGGCTTTCTTCTCGCTGTTTGCAATAGTCGATAAGGAAAACACCTATAAAAAGCTCACAAAAAGCATATGCCACCGACGCAAAAAGCTTTTGTTCGACGGATTAGGCATTGAATTGGAAGAAAATATTTATGATGCCGCATACTACACCCACTTCGATCTGCTCGAATGGGCCACTGTAAATTACAGCACAGAATTTGCAGATTACTTGCAAGATAATTACAAGCCTGTAGATATTTTAATACGTCTGGCAGAGCAATCCTCCATTGTTCTCATGAACGGAGGCGGATTCGGAGCCTCAGAATGGTCCATCCGCATATCACTCGCCAATCTCAACGATGAATCTTACTCTAAAATCGGTGAAATACTTTCCGATATATTGGAGAAATACGTTGTTGAATGGAGAGAAAGCACTTGTGAATGCAGCAGATAATTGAGAGTGTTTGTGAATAAGAAAAATCAACCGTGTACAAATAAACACGGTTGATT
>DOON01000089.1:5871-6261 GCA_003514865.1 Clostridiales bacterium | reverse complement strand
GGTTGTTCAAAAACTTCTTGATTATATTTTTCATGGTATGGTGAATGGTTGCAGAAAACAGCAATGTCTGAACAGGATGTTCTATTTTGCTGAGTATAAGTTCAATATCTTCTCTGAAACCCATTTTAAGCATTTCATCTGCTTCATCAAGTACTGAAATCTTTAACTCGCTGAGCTTTATAACATTTCTGTCAATTAAATCAATAACTCTCTCCGGAGTTCCTACAATAATTTGTGCTCCGCCCTTCAGCTTGGTTATCTGTTCACGTATGTCAGCTCCTCCGTAAACCGTAACAGTCTTGATTCCATCCATATATTTTCCGATTTTCCTGAATTCATTCGCAACCTGCACGGCTAACTCTCTGGTTGGCAGAAGTACAAGCGCCTGCG
>DOON01000089.1:423-5771 GCA_003514865.1 Clostridiales bacterium | reverse complement strand
TCGAATGCTGCCGTCTTACCGGTACCTGTATTGGACTGTCCTATTATATCTTTACCTTCTAATATTACAGGTATTGCCTCCTGCTGAATCTGGGTGCATTCCCCAAACCCCATCTCATCCAAGGCTCTTTGTATGTTATCATTCAAAATTACATTTTCAATTCTCATTAATCTTATCAACCTCGTTCTATTTTTATTAACTTCTCATTATACAATGCATATTCAATAATTACAATGATTTTTGAAAATAATTATTAATTTTATAAATTATTTTTAATACTTTGGTTATTTTATGTTTATTTCTGTTAAATATTTATTTTTATCAAATTACATTTTAAAAATTATATTTTTATGATATTATCATATATATCAGCAAATATAGGAGGTCAAACATGAAAATATATTATGTGTACCATAGCTGCTTTATACTCGAAACTGTAAGCTCATTTTTANNAGATTACTACAAAAATGTGGAGGATGCAGCTCAAGATTTTGAGTTTAATGAACTTCTATCAAATATATTTAAAAGTCCTAAACTGCTGTATATCTTCTCTTCACACGGGCACCAGGATCATTTCAGCGGCAGGGTCCTTGATTGGCAAAAAGAAAAGAAAAACACTTTTTACATATTGAGCAATGATATAAAGCTTTATTCAAGTTTAGACAAACTTTACATCGCAAAGAAAAATGATAATTTCACAGTAAATAATTTAGCAATAAGCACCTTCGGCTCAACTGACCAAGGAGTAAGCTTCTTGGTTAAAATTGACGGAAAAAGCATATTTCATGCAGGTGATTTGAATTGGTGGAAATGGATGGATGACACACCCGAAGAAGAAAAAGAAATGGAAGATGCTTTTAAAGCTATTATAGAAGATATATTGCGTACAGGAGAAGAAATTGATATTGCATTTTTCCCTGTTGACGGAAGGCTCGAAAACAATTATCTTTGCGGCGGACAATACTTTATCGAAAAATTGAGACCAAAAGTATTCATCCCTATGCATTTCTGGGAAAGTTTCCAAACAACCTCGAATTTCGCAAATTTACAAAATCAGTCTGATGTTAAAGTAATTGAAATTAATCATTCAAATCAAACCTTATTTGACTTTTAATTTGTGTATATAGCCCTGACATGGAATTTTCAATAAGCCGATAATTTAACAAAAGAATTTTTTAAAAACAATTATAAAATCCGAAAAGCTTAATATATTTTACAAATAAGTATTATGTTTCGAGGAGGATAATATGAAAATTACCATAACAAATGAAAGCGGCGACTATAAGGAAATGCTGTATACAAAGGACAAAGTAACATATGAGGTTAAAGATCAGGAAATATTGGATTTTTTCGCACAGGTGGCAGAAGCATACGGAAACGACGAAAATATGGATGAAATGTACGAATGCCTTTATAACCTAATAAATTACGGCTACCTTTATACCGATACTGATGTAGATATGAATTACGATGATGAAATTTCTTACAATGACTACGATGATGACTATGATTATGATGATGATTACGAGGATGATTATGATTTTGAAGACGAGCATGAATACGTATCTCAGGAAGGCTTTAAGTTGCTTAGCTCCGAAATAGAATTCTACGTGGACGGAGAAAAGGTTACGAAGGAAGATTACGATGATGCATGGGACGACAGGCTTGGATACTTGGGCTCGTCAAACTGGGAAGAAAACGGGCTATCTATAGTTAATACCGATACGGAAGAAATAATATTTACGGGCAAAATATCATAGTTATATAAACATAAAATAGGAGGTTTTTCCTCCTATTTTATGTTATGCTATGCTATTTACAGCTCTTCATGCGCTGTAAGCTTTTTAGCCATCCAGTCTTTGCCCTCAACCATACGTGTAACCATCATTGCCGCAACAGTATCTCCTGTTGAGTTCAGACATGTTGCCGGAGGATCTACAAGAAAACCTATTGTTGCAATAATAGGGAATGCCTCCGGAGGGAATCCGTACATGTTTACTATAAGCATTTCTCCGATCAATCCGCCTCCTGGAACACCTGACATTACAACTCCGCCTAATATTGAAAGTGCAATTGCTGTAACATATGTTCCTATTCCTGTAAATTCCTGACCGAAAATACCAAACAGGAAGGAAATTTTCAATATTGAAGATAAAACCGTACCGTCCATATGCATTGTAGGTCCTATTGGAAGTACAATTTCACGAATATCCTTCGGTACGCCTATGCGTCCTGCGGCTNTCAGGTTAACAGGAAGTGTTGCTATTGAGCTTTGAGTAGCTATTGATGTTACCGTAGGCTCAATAATATGCTTGAAAAATGCCTTTACTCCCTGTATTCCACCCGCAAAATATGTATATCCTGTAAATGCCACTAAGAAATATAAAATGCATATGGGATAATATATTACCATTGCTCTTGCATATGCACCCAGCAGTTGGGGTCCGAATTCCCCTATCAAGCTCGCAAAGTAAGCACCGAGGCCTATTGGAGCATACAGCATTATAACTCCTATAAATTTCATCATAACATTGGACAGTGCTTCCAATGCTCTTGCAACTACATTGTCTTCGCCTCCAACTGCACTTACACAATATCCGAATATAATTGAAAATACTATAAGTGGCATCATGTTTGAACGTGACATAAGCTTACTGAAGTCATTAACTGTGAGAGCCTGAACTATTTGATTAGCAAGAGACAGTTTCTCCAACTCGCCACCTGTACCCAGTTCTATGTTAGCCCCTGCTGCCGGAGGGAATACATTGACAACAAACAAGATTATAACTGCTGCAATCAATCCTGTTACTACAAATGTAAGGAACATGTTTCCTAATATTTTTCCAAGACGTTTCATATTTACCATACTGCCTACAGCACTTGCTATAGTAATAAACACAAGAGGTGTAACTGCTGTAAACATCAGGTTTAAAAATATATCGCCGAAAGGCTTAAGTACAATTGCCTTTTCACCGAATACAACACCTATAATACTTCCGATTGCAATAGAAATGATTAATGTAATAGAAAAGCGGTAATTTTCCCAAAAAGTTTTCTTGCCTGTACTCATTTTAATTACTCCTTATATCGATTTTGTATGATGTTTATCCTAACCTTTTTTAATATGTCAAATCCTCATCCATTACTTTCCCAGCCGCAACTATGTTTGTATCTCCTATGAGATAAAGCTTCTCAATTTTATCATTGCTTTTTTCCATTTCTATGATAAGCTCTCCGNNACTGGCACTATAACCTTCACTCTGTCTCCCTTCAAATAACCCTTAAGAACAAGAGCTGCTGCTACTGATGCCGAGCCGGTCCCACAAGCCAATGTAATATCCCCCACCCCCCTTTCATACGTTTTTACAATTGCGGTGCTGTCATCTATGACTTTAAAAAAGTTCACATTCGCTCCCTTTGGAAAGCCTTCATAATATCTGATTTCCTTACCTAGATTAAATATTGTTTCTTCATCTGAATTCTGTAAGTCAAGTTTGACCACAGCATGTGGTAATCCCGGTTTTCCAAGCTCTATATAAGAACACTCATATTTCTGCCCGTCAACTTCAATATCATTCTGTAATTTCACTATTTCGGGATTATTAAGCAAAACCTTTACAAGTCTTCCTTCAAGAACCTCAGAAGTGACTATTCCGGCACCTGTCTCAAAACACATTTTCTTGCCTGCTACATTGTTTATGAACGCATAACGCGAAATACATCTTGCTCCATTTCCGCACATCTCTCCGATACTTCCGTCTTTATTAAAAAATCTCATCTTGAAATCTGCATCACCATCCGGAAAATCTACAGCCATTAACCCGTCTGCACCTATGGAAATCCTTCTGCTGCACAATCGTTTTGCTATAGCAGACAATTTTTCATCAGAAAGCTTGAGCTCCATATTGTTTATTATAATAAAATCGTTACCTGCACCTTGCATCTTTGTAAAATACATAAAATCCTCCTCCTATAACAATGACTCCGGAATAACCTCATTTTCAATCATATGTTCAAAAGACTGCCTTTTTACTATTATTTCCGATTTTCCTTCTTTAACAAGCACTACTGCCGGCAAAGGATTTTTATTGTAGTTGCTTGCCATTGAGTATCCATATGCACCTGTTGAAAATATTGCAAATATGTCTCCTCGTTCAGGTCTGGCAACCTTAATATCCCTTATAAGCACATCTCCTGACTCACAGCACTTTCCGCATATTGTAACAACTTCTGTCTTTAACATCTCAGCCTTGTTGGCAATAACACCGTCATACTTAGCCTGATAAAGAGCAGGTCTTATATTGTCTGTCATACCTCCGTCCACTGATGCATATTTTCTTATTCCCTTTATATCCTTTACAGTTCCTAATGTATACAATGTTATTCCTGCTTCTCCCACGATGCTCCTACCCGGTTCTATCACTATTTCCGGTCTCATTATCCCAATTTCTTCCGAAAATTCTTCAATTCGTTTCATAATGGGGTCAAGGAAGTAAGCATATGGTTTTTTTGTATCAGAATCTGTATAATTTATACCAAAGCCTCCACCCACATTTAATTCAGGTGTTACATAATTATATTTCTCTTTCGTATCTTTTATTAATTTTAATGCAATATCTAATGCTTTTAAATGAGATTCATTGTCATGAAGCTGCGAACCAACATGGAAATGAAAGCCCATAAAATTTATATAATCAGAATTTATTGCTTGCTCTATTGCAGGAAATATGACATCATCATCCAGTGGTATTCCAAACTTTGAATCCTTTTTACCTGTAACTATATAGTCATGTGNNCCTTCCAACAAGCTCAGCTCATCCAGACCGTCAACTATTATTCTTCCTATTCCGTAATCCACAGCCAATTTCAATTCTTCAACAGACTTATTGTTTCCGTTTAATTCAATTTTTTCGGCAGGAAATCCAGCTTTGATTGCCGTGAATAATTCTCCTCCCGATACTACATCTATGCAAAGCCCTTCTCTTTCAATAATTTTGCATATTGAAAGAGTTAAAAATGCCTTGGATGCATATGCTGCTCTCGTTCTTTCATATTTCTTTAAAAATGAATCTCTTATTTCACCGCATTTTTCCACAATCGCTGTCTCGCTTAACACATAGAGAGGTGTTCCGTATTTCTCCGCTAAGTCCACGGCATTACATCCATCAAAAAATAAAGTGTTATTTTTTATTTCTTTTTCCATGCTGCCTCCTAACAATTCATTGCTGTAATAAATTTTGTTTTTTATCCTGTATATCTTTATGCAATTATTATGCCAAATAAAAAATGTAGAAATAGCATATTTCTTGACATACATTGAAAAAAGCTTTATACTGCTTTTAATTTAA
>DOON01000089.1:0-231 GCA_003514865.1 Clostridiales bacterium | reverse complement strand
ACGCTTTTGTTGTCAGCACAGATGCATTCAACAGCATAAGCGACTATGAAATAATTCTTCCTCCTGATATTCCAAGAGTTGAGATTTCAGTGGATTTCACAAAAGAAAATATAAAGACACTCATGAATATAAAGAAGGATACCTGTGCGTACCTCGTTAACTTCAGCGAAACAATGGCGAGAGAAAGTAACACCCGCCTATCTCAGCTTGGTGTAAATCATATAAATTTCA
>DOON01000279.1 GCA_003514865.1 Clostridiales bacterium | reverse complement strand
CTCCTCAAACTTTTCACTCATTTTTGAATAGCTTTCCATGAGCTTTTCAAGTTCCTCGGCGCTGTCATTTTCGGTGAAGGTGCTTATTTTATGGGACATTTCATGGAGCTCTTCCTCCATACGGATAACATCCGAATAAATTGTCAGCATCTCATCCATTATGGTACGGTTGCTTTCAATGCTTGTATTTTGTTTCAAATAACCGAGTTTCTTGCTCTTGGGCCTGTATATTTCACCGGAATCCGGATCTAAAATTTCAGTTAATATATTAAAAAGGGTAGTCTTTCCCGCCCCGTTTAAGCCTATAAGACCTATTTTTTCGTTGTCATTGACTGTGAATGATATATTCTCGATAATATTGTCAACCACATATGCCTTTGAAATATCATTGCACGATAAAACTATCATAAGTATTCCTTCCTTGTAATTATTGCACAAAACTAATACTAATCCGTATTAAATAAGTTCCCCTGATNNCGTTTTGCGACATTTTAATATGAAAGGAAGAAAAACATGCCCTTAATAATACCATCAACTCTGCCTGCATATAAAACCATGGAGGATGAGAATATATTTGTAATGAGCAATGAAAGAGCTCAGACGCAGGATATAAGGCCGCTGGAAGTCCTCGTTGTAAATCTGATGCCTACAAAGATCGAGACGGAAACACAGTTTGTGAGACTTCTCTCAAATTCTCCAATTCAGATAAATGTTGAATTTATTCATACAAGCACACATGATGCCAAAAACATTTCAGAAAGCCACATGAAAAGCTTCTATAAAAGCGTTAAGGATATTAAGAACAAAAAGTATGATGCAATGATTGTTACAGGTGCTCCTGTTGAGCTGATGGAATTTGAAGAGGTTGATTATTGGGATGAGCTGAAGGAAATTCTTGATTTTTCATCCACAAATGTAACGTCCTCGATGTTCATATGCTGGGGAGCTCAGTCTGCACTTCATCATTTTTACGGACTTAATAAAAGGACGCTTGATAAAAAGGTGTTTGGTGTATTTGAGCATGAAAAAAAGCATGAAACATGTATGCTCTTAAACGGTTTTGACGATATATTTTATGTACCACATTCAAGGCATACGGAGGTAACTGCTGAAGACATCAAAAGTATAGACGAGCTTATAATACTTGCCGAGTCAAAGGATGCAGGCGTACATATCGCTGTTACCGATGATTACAGCAGGATATTTATAATGGGCCATGCTGAGTATGACCCCATGACATTAAAGAAGGAGTATGACAGGGATGTGAGTCAAGGGAAGCCTATAAATATTCCTATGAACTATTATCCTGATAATGACCCCTCAAGACAGCCTTTTGTAAAGTGGAGAAGTCATGCCAACTTGCTGTTTAAAAACTGGATTAACATAATTTATCAGGAAACACCATATGATATAAATGAAGTAGGAAAGAACAGAACTGATTGGTACCATTTATAAATGGTATCTTTTTTTTTAGGGTGAAATATGGTAGAATATAAATGCTATTCAATAAATGAAAGATACGTTTAAATATTGAGATAAAATAATTGTGATTGTGGAGGAAGTATGGGTAAATTTTTTGGTACTGACGGTGTGAGAGGAATTGCAAACAAAGATCTGTCGCCGGATTTGGCATATAAGCTGGGGCGNNCTTGTTGGAATGGATACGAGGATATCAGGGGACATGCTTGAAGGAGCTCTTTCATCGGGGCTAAATTCAGCAGGAGTGGATGTGCTGTATCTGGGGGTGTTGCCAACGCCTGGGGTTGCAAGCATGATAAAAATACTTGAGGCAGATGGCGGCGTTATGATTACGGCATCTCACAATCCCGTGGAATACAACGGAATCAAATTTTTCAACGACAAAGGGCTTAAATTGACCGATGATATGGAAAACTCCATAGAAGAATACATAATCAATAATATAGACATAGACCACCTTCCGGTGTCCGGTGAGGTGGGAAGAAAAATACGCATTGATAACCCTGTAAGAAAATATATGGAATTCTTAAAGGAAACAATGGATGTTGACCTGACAGGACTGAAGGTTGCTGTTGACTGTGGAAACGGAGCTGCTTACAAGGCAGCGCCTGAGCTTTTGCACGAGCTTGGTGCACAGGTTTATGTAATTCACAATGATCCCAACGGCATAAATATAAATGTGGAGTGCGGCTCCACAAAGCCGGAGGAAATTCAGAAGTTGGTGTTGGAGACAGGTGCGGATGTCGGGCTGTCTTTTGACGGGGATGCAGACAGACTCATAGCTGCAGATGAAAACGGAAATATTGTGGACGGAGACCATATTCTTGCTATATGCGGCATTCACATGAGAGAAAAAGGAAGATTGAAAAGCAATACTGTAATCGGAACAGTTATGACAAATATGGGACTTGATATATGCCTAAAAGAAGAGGGGATAGATATAATCAAGACTAATGTAGGTGACAGATATGTANNATTTTTCTTGATTACAACACAACGGGAGACGGACTGCTGACTGCTATACAGCTTCTAAGTGTAATGAAAGAAAAAAACACAAAGCTTTCAAAGCTGGCAGGAATAATGAGCGTAATGCCTCAGATTCTGGTCAACGCCAGAGTGTCGGAAGAAAAAAAGAAGCTTTATTTAGAGGATGAAGCTATAAAAGATAAAATTGAAGAAATTGAAAGCCATTTTAACGGCAGAGGCAGAGTGCTCATACGGCCTTCAGGTACAGAGCCATTGGTGAGAGTAATGATTGAAGGTGAGGACATGGAGGAAATAGAATTCCGTGCAAATGAGCTGGCAGGGCTCATAGAGGAAAGATTGAAATAGAAATTCAATCTAATTCAATCTTCGAGAGGTATTTCCATGTATGGAAGATATACGAATCTTTCCTTTGGCTGGTGGTAGATGGTTATAGACTTCAGTGTATATTCAGAGGCGGAGGCCAGCTTGGTTTCTGCCCTTTTTTTAATTCTATCTATATCTATGGGCTTATTGCGTCTTTGCTTGGCTATTGTCAGGTGAGGAGTATATCCTCTTTTTTCTTTTGGTAAATTGAGGGCTCTAAAAATGTTTTCGTATAAATCAATGAGACCGGGTGAATGTACTCCTACATACAATACTCTGCTGTCAAATTGCCCCAATTCATTAAGCCTGATTTTAAAAGCCTTTATATTTTTGCATACATCTACAACATCGCTTATGAATGAATCATCATCCGGCAATGCAGGAGGAGGAACGATGGTAATATGTGGCTCAGTGGTAAAAAATTTGAACTCTGCTCTTAGCATTTCAATTTTATTTTTATAATTTTCGGGAATCGGTGCTCCGATAAAATATTTCATATGTCTTCCTTTCTGTGCTTTTCTCCTATTATATTTTTATATTTAAAAATAATCAAGGCTATATTATAATAAATTGAAGTCATAGTTGAATACTAGATACATTAAACTTATTAGGGAATTAATTATGGAATATGAAAATTTAACTGTTTTTTTGAAATATGTTGAACAGGGAGGACCGGTGGTCGGAGTGCTGCTGCCTGTGATTGAGGCATTTATACCTATATTGCCTCTGATTGGATTTGTAATAATTAATGTTGCCGCCTTCGGATTTTTTCTTGGATACTTATATTCATGGATAGGAAACTGTATAGGCTCTTTTCTTCTGTTTTTATTTATACGCAGGGTGGGCGGAAAGAGATTTGAAGAAAAAATTAAAAAAAGCAAGTACAGGGGAACACTTGAAAAAATAAAAAAAAGAAAGGTAACAGTATTATTTTATCTGTACTGTTTTCCGTTCACCCCGTCTTTTTTAATAAGCGGTACAGCTGCCTTGGCAAATATGGATACTCAGATTTTTCTTATTACAATGCTTCCGGCAAAGTTTGTAATGATTTTATCTCTTGCATTTATAGGAGAAAATGTAAGCTCGTTTTTTGAAAACCCATTGAAATCGGTGTTATACATATTATTTATTTTGCTTATTAACTACATGAGCAAAAAACTTATTCAGAAATACGAAGAGCATCACAGGCATGAAGAGGGAGACGAAAATTAATTATAAAAAGGTATTGACATTTACGCTGCGTAAACGTGTACACTTAGACTGTAAGGAGCTGATAGAGATGGAATACACGGTCAAAAAGCTTGGCGCTATGGCAGGTGTCAGCGGAAGGACGCTGAGGTATTATGATGAAATAGGGATTCTTAAGCCGGCAAGAATCAATTCGTCAGGATATCGCATATACGGGCAAAAAGAAGTTGACAGACTGCAGCAGATTCTGTTTTATCGAGAGTTAGGTGTCAGTCTGGACGATATAAAGGATATAGTCACATCTCCTGATTTTGACGAAGTAAATGCGCTTAAGCAGCATTACGACGAACTCCTTGCAAGAAGGAAACAACTGAATATCTTGATTGAAAATGTTGAGAAAACTATTTTCAGCAAAGAAGGGAGAATGAAAATGAGTGACAATGAAAAGTTTGAGGGCTTTAAGAAAAAGCTGGTTGAAGATAATGAAAGACAGTACGGTGATGAAATCAGAGAAAAATATGGTGCTGAAGCTGTTGAAAAATCCAACAGACAGATGATGAATATGACAGAAGAGCAGTACAATGAGATGCAGGAGCTTTCTAATTCAGTCATGCAGACTCTAAAAGAGGCATATGCAGAGGGAAACCCTGCAGGAGAGCTGGGACAGAAGGCTGCAGAGCTTCATGCCAAATGGATAACATACTGCTGGGGATACTACAATAAGGAGGCACATGCANNTTCAACGATGTGTTTATGTTCTTGAGATTTCCTGAATATATTGTTTTTCCGTTTAATTTTAACAGGTCCTGTGGCCTGACGAGGCTTCTGTGAATTCCGAAATCTGCAATATCTGCTGAATTCAGCAGGTAATATACAAATTCCGAGCAAAGAAAATTCTTTTCCGAATGGGTCTCAACATTAAACAAGCTTCGTAAGAGGCCTGTGTAATTATAGCTGTATGAATTTCTGTCTGATTCAAATTCGTTTAGTAATGCGGTTATTTTTTCGTATTGACTGTCATCTACATTAATTTCTAAAACTTTTCCATACAAATATCTGTGAAGTCCATATATCCCATCATTGAAATTTTCTGTAACAAAGGTTCCTATAAAAGGATTATAAGTATATTTTCTGCCAAAGCTGTACATCGTTTTAAAGGTTTTGTCCAGAGATAATGAGGCATGTGTATATTCATCTTTTTTTATAAAATGGATGATGCTTGACAGCATTGTATTTGTTCTTGTAAGAACTATATATAATTTTTTCATGATTCCTCCCGATGCATGTTGATGAATAGATTATTAAACATGCCGCTTAATATATCATAAAGAAAACATTAATGCACAATTAAAATCATATATAAATTACCTTAA
>DOON01000280.1:249-5920 GCA_003514865.1 Clostridiales bacterium | reverse complement strand
GTTGACATCATACTTCACATTGTCAAATATATTGGCTATGGGATAACCCCTTGAGCTAAGCAGCTCAATTTCTCCATCTTTTCTCATAATTATGGGCTCGGAGTTGTGGCCCGCATTCACATAGCTGAAGCCTCGGGTAGTCTTGTTATATACTCCCAAAAACAATGAAAAATATTTATCATAGTCCAGATTGAGTGAAAGAAATGTTTTATGCAGCTCCTTCATAATGTTGTTAAGATTCATGTTGCCCTTGGCTATTGTTCTCAGGGACTGCCTTACAAACACCGTCAAAAGAGATGCGGTCACACCATGTCCCACAACATCACAAATATAAATCCCCGTATTTTCCTCATCAATTTTAAACACATCAAAAAAATCACCACTGAGAGATTCCGAGGACTCATAAAGATAATCAATGCTCAGACCATTGTACATGCCCTTAGGTGGAAGCATACGCATCTGCATATTTCTTGCAAATTTTATGTCATCGCTCATTTTCTTGTTTTTTTCTTTTATTTTTTCAGCTAGGTCTCTTTCCTTGGTTATATCCCTGAACACCTCTACGGAGCACACGTTTTTGCCGCTGTTTCCCTGCAGAGGAGATGAAATTACCATGAACGTCCTGTCTCCTATTTTAGACTCCTTTCTTAATATGGAGCCCTTTTCTATGGTTGTGTTGGAAATACAGTATTCACAATTCTTATTTACACAAAAAACCTCATAGCATTTCCTGCCTACAATGTCACCTAAATCTTCCCTCATTTTCTTGTTAGCATACAATACTATATTGTTGCCATCCACCACTCTTACCCAGTCAATCATGCCGTCAACTATTCCAAGCTGAGCCTCGTCTAGCTTTATTTTCTCCATATGCTCACTCACTTAGGCCATATTTTTTTCCTTCGTATAATTCATCAGCAGCTTTCCGATTTTCTCCGAATTATGCCTGATATAATTATTTCTTATGTCCACGAAGTTGCTGCTTATCACCTTAATATTAATTTCCTCCAGCCTTCTGATCTGCTCCACGTCAATCACAACCTGCTTGGCACCCTTGAATTTGTAGTTTTCAATCTGGCTTTCAGAAATAAGCTGGTCATTGGCTATTACATAATCTATCATATATCCGCTGCTGTGTTTTATAATGGCATTAACATGGTCATATACATTGAAACCATCAGTTTCTCCGGGCTGTGTCATCAAATTGCATATATAAAACACCGTCGCCTTGGACTGGCATATTAGCTCGGGAATTCCATTTACAAGCATGTTTGGAATCACGCTTGTATACAGGCTTCCGGGCCCAAGCACAATAATATCCGCCTCATTAATGACTTTTACAGTTTCCTCCATGGGCATGCATAATTCAGGAACAAGCGAAATTCTATCTATGCCGCATCCTGTCGTTCTAACATACTCAGGAATATCCTTCTCACCCAATATACAGTCCCCGTTGTCAAGAAATGCCTTGAGCTGAGCGTCCTGCAATGTCATTGGTAGAACCTTGCCTGCAAGCCTGAATATACTTCCTATTTCATTGAGGGCATACTCGTAGCTTCCGAATATTTCATACATTGCAGC
Source organism: Clostridiales bacterium (assembly GCA_003514865.1). Next base: position 4,339 of record DOON01000280.1, on the reverse strand, counting down.
TATGAACAAGTTTCCGAAGCTCTGTCCCTTTAAATATCCGTCCTTGAAGCGGTGCTGCATGAGTCTGACCATTGTAGGCTCAATATCAGCCAGCGCGATGATGCAGTTTCTCATATCTCCGGGAGGAAGCATTCCAAGGTCCTCTCTGAGCACTCCCGAGCCTCCGCCGTTATCCGCAACCGTTACAATTGCCGAAATATCCCTAGTATAATTCTTAAGGCCTCTCAGGAGAATGGACAATCCTGTTCCTCCTCCGAAAACCACTATTTTCATAACTACCTCACTATTTTTCCACATCCCTGTGATTAAGCATCACTCTGTATTTTTCTTCCGATAAAATTTCAGCTATACAGTTTGTAATAGCTACAGACCTGTGCTTCCCGCCGGTACACCCTATTGCAATAACCAAATTTGATTTTCCTTCTTTGATGTAATGAGGAAGAAGAAAAATCAGCATATCCCTGAGCTTGTTAATGAAAACTTCCGTAGTTTCAAAGCTCATTACATATTCCCGCACATTTTCGTCGTTGCCTGTGAAATTTTTCAATGATTCAATATAAAACGGATTCGGAAGAAATCTTACATCAAAAACCAGGTCCGCATCCTGAGGCAGGCCGTATTTAAAACCGAAGGACATCACCGTTATATTTATATTGTACGTAACATTGCCCTGTACAAATATATTCAAGAGCTCTTCCTTAAGCCTACCTAATTTCATACTTGTTGTATCGATAATGTAATCCGATTTTTCTTTGACTTCATTAAGGTGCAGTCTTTCATTGCGTATACCGTCAACTATGGTACCCGTAGCACTGAGAGGATGAGGGCGCCTTTGTTCCTTGTATCGCTTCACCAGTTCATCGTCCGACGCATCAAGAAACAGTATGTGATACTGTATCCCCATATTCTTCAACTCATTGAGGCTGTTGAATAAATCCTTGAAAAAAATCCCGCCTCGTATGTCCGCAACAACCGCAACCTTGTTCACCTCTTCAGACGAACCCTTACACAGTTCTGCAAAATTAGGAAGGAGAGCCGGAGGCATGTTGTCCATGCAGTAATAATTGATATCTTCTAAAATTTTAATCGCCTGGCTTTTTCCTGCCCCGGACATTCCTGTTATAATAACAAACTCCATATTCTCCTCCTTATGTTATTTTAAATTTATTATGCGACTTAAATCCAGTCCCGCATCTGTGGCAGCCTTCAGTCCTCTGGCAAAGCTGCCGATATTGTCCTTTATGTGTGAATCGCTGTTAATTGCAANNTTTTTGCGGCAATCCTGATTTCCTCAGCATTCAGATGGCTGTGGCTGTTATTTATCTCAAGAATCGTACCTGTTTTTTCAGCCGTCATTGCAATCAAATCTATGTTCACAGGTATTTTATCACCTGGATGAGTCAATATATTTATTTTATATTTATTCAATGCATTGACAACAGCCTGTGTGTTCTTTTCTTTCATTTTTTCAAAAACAGCAGCATTCTTCCGGCCTATTCTGTTCATGACCGCAAAATTCCACGCATCACCCACCGACGAGAACAGCGCTCCCACATGATAGCCGCAAAGTATTATGTCACAATACCTCATAACCTCATCACATATATCGGTGGTTCCTTTATAGTCAAGTATATTTGCTTCAACACCCAGAAGTATATTTATTTCAGGGTATTTCTCTCTCATTTCAAGCACTTTGTCTTTTGCTTCTTTAATTTCGTTCCGCCGTATCCCATAAAGGTAATGTGCCGGCCCATGGTCGGTCACTGCAATTTCCTCAAGTCCCATTTCCACAGCCTTCTGAACAATTTCTTCAATTGTGGACTTGCCGTGATTGCGCCTGGAATACGTGGAATGTATATGGTAATCAGCCACCAGCTTCATAATAGCACCCCGTTACAATTTCACTCCTACCATTTTCACTTCCGGTTCCAGAGTTATTCCGAATTTATCCTTAACCGTTCCTGTTACAATTCTCATTAATTCCAGAACATCCTCACAGCAGGCGTTGTCACAGTTTACTATGAATCCGCTGTGTTTGTCTGAAACCATAGCACCCTTATATCTTAGACCTTTTAATCCTGCATCCTCAATCAGCTTGGAAGCATATCCGTTTTCCGGTCTCTTAAATGTACTTCCTGCACTCGGGAGATTAAGTGGCTGTTTTGATGTCCTCTTTTCATTGAGTTCCTTAATTTTAGCTGCTATTTCATCCTTATCACCATAGGGAAACTCAAGCTCAGTCTCAATTACAATAAATTCAGAATCCGTGATTCTCGTATGTCTATAGGCAAAGTCCATTTCCTCATTTGAAAATTCATGTATATTGCCTTCATAATCCATACATTTCACTTTTTTCACAACCTGCTTGATTTCACCGCCATATGCTCCAGCGTTCATATATACGGCACCGCCTAAATATCCCGGAATTCCGCTTGCAAATTCAAATCCCGCAAGCCCCTCCCTGGCAAGGTATTTCGCAAGAACGGATAAAAGAGTCCCGGCTCCTGCAGTAACTTTATTTTCATCTCTGTAAAAGTAGTCGAACTTATCGCCGACCTTTACTATTGCACCCCTGAATCCTTCGTCAGAAATAAGCAGGTTCGTTCCGTTTCCTATAACAAAACAATCTGTGCCGTGTTTCTTTATAATCTTCATAACTGTTTTAAGGTCTTCTGTATCTTCAGGCTCCACAAGTACGTCTGCAGGGCCTCCTATTTTAAAATAAGTGTGATTTTTCAAAGGTTCATTTCTGAGTATCCTTCCCCTCACAGAAGAAGTCATATCCTCATAAAGATTATTAATTTTTGCTTGATATTCCATTACTTCACCCCTTACAAACCATCTATCTACATTGTAGCATTACTTTGGCGTTTTTAAAAGATATATTTTTTATTGCATCCTGGATTCCTTGAATTAACGCATAATTCACCTTCCTTCTCACTTAAATGCATTGACATCATTAAACGACAATGATAGTATACTCAGTAATATTGTATGAAAGAATTGCATAATTATTTGCAAAAGAAATACACACGAGGAGGACTTATGAAAGAAAAAGTAGGTGGATACATAGGCAATCTCACACCGGAGCTCAATCGGCTGAGTCTGGAAATCTACAACAATCCCGAGCTGGGATACGAAGAATTTACGGCCTGCAGTCTGCATACGGAGCTTTTGAAAAAGTACGGATTTAATGTGGCAACAAATTTCTCAGGAGTTGAAACAGGATTTAAAGCCGAGTATACAAGCGGCAAACCCGGCCTGACTGTGGCATACATGGCAGAATATGATGCATTGCCTGGTATAGGTCACGGATGCGGACACAACCTTTTAGGGACGGTAAGCACAGGAGCGGGCATAGTACTTAAGCAGATAATCGATGAATTAGGCGGTTCTGTGGTAGTTTTTGGAACACCTGCAGAAGAAACAAGCGGTGCTAAGGTTACATATGTTGAAAACCATGAGTTTGACAATGTAGATATAGCGATGATGGCACATCCTGGAAATGAATACACAAAAAGTGGTTCATCCCTTGCTCTGGAACCTGTACAATTTGAATTTTTCGGAAAAACCTCCCATGCCGCAGCATCACCGGAAAAAGGAATAAATGCTCTTGATGCGGCGATACAGACATTTAACAGCATCAATGCGCTGAGAGAACACATGCGAAGCGATTCAAGAGTTCACGGTGTAATTATGGACGGAGGAAAAGCAGCAAACATTGTTCCGGATTACACTAAGTGCCAATTCTATGTCAGATCCACATTAAAAACTTACAATCTCGAGCTGCTGGAAAAAGTTAAGAACTGCGCAAGAGGCGCCGCCCTCGCAACAGGATGCGAACTGGAAATAAGCAAGTATGAATTCAGTTATGACAACATGGTCACAAATCAGACTTTGTCTGACGTATTCAACGATAAAATTTACGAAATAACCGGAATAAAAATGAGTGAGCCCTCTAAAAGCACAGGCTCCATCGATGCGGGACAGGTAAGCCAGGTCTGCCCTGCCATCCATCCGTATTTTGACATAACAAACGATAAAGGCATCGCCGGCCATACAAGAGAAATGGCAAGCAGCACATTGACCG
>DOON01000280.1:0-237 GCA_003514865.1 Clostridiales bacterium | reverse complement strand
TGCCTGCTCATGAGCACATATAGGACATAGTTTAGGAGCTTCCTTGCCGTAGTGAACGTGTCCGCAGTTATCGCATATCCACACAACTTCTCCTTCTCTCTTAAACACTTTGCCTGTCTTAATATTATCTAATAATGCCAGATATCTTTCTTCATGGCCTTTTTCAATCTTAGCAACGCCTTCAAATAAATATGCGATTTTGTCAAAGCCTTCTTCTTTTGCTACTTTTGCAAAATT
>DOON01000137.1 GCA_003514865.1 Clostridiales bacterium | reverse complement strand
AGGAATTAAGGCTTGAAGAGATTCTGACAAGAAACGGAATGCTGTCAGAGGGCAAAATAGTTCCGAAAAAAGAGGTTTCAAATAATGATAAATTTGAAATAACAAGCATCTCGAACTATATGGAAAGAATGGGATATTTAAAGGAAATAGAGTGGTTCCCGAAAGAATATGCGTCCGATTCCGAATATTACATCAGCTTTAAACGGGTATACGGATTCGAGCCGTACTATGACAGATACGAGCCTGTACCGGTCGAAACTCCGAGATATGTATATGCAAGGCTGGATGAAAGTCAGGATATTGATATTTCAAATTTTGATAAATTTATCAGAGTCAACATAGGCAGCGGCAGTGAGTATTCCGAGTCCGGCAGCTTCCTGCTTGAGAACAGCAGGTANNTAGAACCTAATGTCACCGGAAGAGCTTACAGTCTCAGGTCAGAATGAAAAAATACATGTAAAAATTATAGTGAACGATATAGGTGCTGACAGAGACGGAGACAGAATACATCTAAGTGGCAACATGTTCGTATTTATATCTCTGAAATAAAATTAATCAGAGGAATCTTATACCAAAGGATTCCTCTCTGTTTTTCATGAATATTAGTCTATGGCAACAACCGCACCCTTGTACGTGTCATTGATATACTGTTTTACCTTGTCGCTCTTTAAAGTATCTATCAGGGCTTTTACACCTTCATTGTTTTCATTGCCTTCTTTAACAACTATTATATTTGCATATGTCTGCGCTGCTTCTGAATCCTGCTCTTCCTTTGCAACAGCGTCTGCTACATCCAGTCCTGCGCTCAGCGCATAATTTCCGTTTAAAACTACAAAATCAACGTCTGTTATTACTCTTGCAACCTGAGCAGCTTCCAATTCCACTATTTCTATTTTGTGGGGATTTTCGGCTATGTCATTCTTTGTAGCTGCCAGTCCCGCACCTTCTCTTATTTTTATTAAGCCGTTTGCTTCAAGGAGAAGAAGGGCCCTTGCTTCGTTTGTTGTATCATTTGGCACTGCAATTGATGCACCATCAGGTATGTTTTTCAAATCTGATGATTTTCCTGCATATACTCCCAGCGGCTCATAGTGTATCTGTGCTATGGATACTAATTTTGTTCCTTTTTCCTTGTTGAAATCATCTAAATATGGCTTGTGCTGGAAAAAGTTCGCATCTATATCTCCTGCATCAACAACCAGGTTTGGCTGTACATAATCTGAAAACTCAACTACTTCCAACTCATATCCCTTTTCCTTCAATACTTCTTTAACCTGAGCCAGTATTTCAGCATGAGGTGTTGGAGATGCTGCCACAGTAACCTTCTTGGTTTCTGTCTTCGGCGTTTCTTCAGGTTTTTGCCCAGGTGTTCCCGCAGGTTCTTCCGCCTTCGGAGGTGTCTGCTCGTTGCTCTGGCATCCCGCCAGTGCTGTAAGTGCCAATATTGAAACTAATGCTAATAAAAGTAACTTCTTTAAATTTTTCATGTTGTTCTCCTTTATAATGTTATATTCCCCTTTTATCTGTCTTGCTTGCGATTTTCATTCCTATCATCTGCATAAGCTGCACAAGTATTACCAGCAATATCACGGTCAGCATCATAATATCGTACTGATATCTGTTATAACCGTATCTTATGGCGATGTCCCCCAGACCGCCGCCTCCAAGCACTCCTGCCATAGCTGAGTATCCCAGTATGGTTCCTGTGGCAATTGTCGCTCCAACTATGAGAGATGTCTTTGCCTCGGGAATCAGCACCTTGAATATTATTGCCGAAAGCGGTGCGCCCATGCTCTGTGCCGCTTCAATAACTCCTTGATCAGCCTCCTGTAGAGAGGACTCAATCAACCTTGCTATAAATGGAGTTGCTGAAATTACAAGAGGTACAATAGTTGCAGTAGGACCATAGCTTTTGCCGGCTATTAATTTAGTTATGGGAAAAACTGCAATCATCAATATCAAAAATGGTATTGAACGTCCTGTGTTAACAACAACATCCAAAAATCTATTTAAAAATCCCATAGGATGTAAACCGTCTTTTTTTGTCACTACCAATGCTATTCCTATGGGGAATGCAAACAGGTAGGCAAAGAATGCCGAAACAAATGTCATGTACAAGGTATCAACGGTGCCGTCCAGCAGCATTGAAATTATATTATTCGCCAACATAACCGATCAACTCCTCCACATTAACATTTTTGCTTTTTAAGTAATTTATTATTTTATCTGCCTGAAGCTCATCCTCCGGCAGCTGCAGGACCATCTGCCCGTAGGCTTGTCCCTTGATATCTTTCGTATCTGCAAACAATATATTAACCTGAGCCCTGCATTCCAGTACCATGTTGGCAATTACAGGCTCAAAGGATGATTTGCCGTCAAATACGATTCTTATGCATCTCTTTCCCGTCATTTCCTTGACTGCTGTATTACTGTGATATACCAGCTTCTTGGCGGCTTCTGTGGCAGGCTTTGAAAATACTTCTTCAACCCTTCCGCTTTCAGCCAAATGTCCCTTGTCAATAATGGCGACATAGTCGCATATCTCCTCAACAACTGCCATCTCATGAGTAATTATGATTATGGTGATGCCAAGCTTGCTGTTTATATCCTTTAAAAGCTCCAGTATTGAGCGTGTGGTTGTAGGGTCCAAGGCGCTTGTTGCCTCGTCGCAGAGAAGTATCTCAGGATTGTTGGCCAGGGCCCTGGCTATGGCAACTCTCTGCTTCTGTCCCCCGCTTAGCTGCGAAGGATACGCCTTGCTTTTATCTGAAAGACCCACCAGCTCCAAAAGCTCGGCAGCTCTCTTTCTTCCTTCATTCTTGCTCATTCCGCTTATTTCAAGCGGGAAGCATATATTATCCTCAACATTTCTCTGCATAAGCAGGTTGAACTGCTGAAAAATCATTCCGACCTTCTGTCTCACATGCCTGAGCTGTGCTTCATTCATCTCTGACAGGTCGTTATCTCCTATTATTACTGTTCCGCTTGTGGGCCTCTCAAGAAAATTGATGCATCGCACCAATGTACTTTTTCCCGCACCGCTCATTCCAATTATCCCATATATATCACCCTTGTTTATGTCCAGGTTTATACCTGATAATGCATTCACCGAATTATTCTGGCTGATATATTGTTTTTCCAGATTTTTTATTTGAATTAATGGACTTATCCCCATTTCTGCTCACTCCTTCTCATTTAGCCGCTAAGTCCTTCACTACCTCGCTTGCAATAATCAATCCTGCCACCGAAGGTACAAACGACACACTTCCGGGTATGGCTCTTCTGTCAGTACATTTTCTCTCAGCTCCCGGAGGGCATACACAGTTGTTTCTGCAGCTCATTTCCTCATCATCAATGGGCACAAGGGGTTTCTCCTTTGAGTAAACAACCTTAAGCTTTTTTATGCCGCGCTTCTTGAGCTCGTGGCGCATTACCTTGGCAAGAGGGTCCATGGAGGTTTTATATATATCGGCTACCTCAAGCATAGTTGGGTTCAGCTTGTTTCCCGCTCCCATGCTGCTCATGACAGGCACGCCTGCCTCCTTTGCTCTTACAAGCAGCTCAAGCTTTGCCGTCACTGTATCTATGGCATCAACTATATAGTCGTACTTTGTCAAATCATATTCATCAGCGTTGCTAGGCATGTAAAATGTTGCATTTGTTTCAACCTTTGCTTTGGGGTTGATGTCTAGGATTCTTTCAGCCATAACCTCAACCTTTTTTCTGCCTATGGTTTTTCTGGTTNNAAACCCGCCTATTCCGCATCTTGCCAGAGCCTCGGCAACATATGTGCCAACTCCGCCTATTCCAAAAATTGCAACAGTGGAATTTTTTAATTTTTCCATTGCTTCTTTTCCCAATAAAAGCTGTGTTCTTGAAAATTCGTTTAACATAATTTCCTTTCCGTGTTTGTAATTTTAGTTATATTCTTTCCATTGATGAGTATTATACCCAGTCGAATTCACAAAAATCGCATATCTTTGGAATTCATTACGGATGCTACCAACCCTTGCAAACATCAACCCATTCCTTGCAGCGTGATGCATTTTCCAGCTCATTCAGAGTGAGCTCCACTGCCGAATTGCTGCTGCCGCACGCCGGGAACATTGTTTCAAATCTTTTCATTGAATCATCCATGTAGACGGTTACATTGTCCGGA
>DOON01000027.1:17380-17796 GCA_003514865.1 Clostridiales bacterium | reverse complement strand
CGACACGGTGAAATTCCGCTGTCAGGACTGCTACAACGGACAAATACTCCATGACGGATGTGATTTCTCAAATGTAAATATGAAGTTGAACAATCCCGTTACCGGCCCCCTGTATATTGAAGGTGCAGAGCCTGGGGATGTTCTCAGAGTAGAGATAATTGATATTGAAATTGAGTCCACAGGTAGCATGTGCGCCCGCACAGGCGCCGGAATATATGAAATAGACGGCTGTCATTGCAGAAGAATAGACATAGAGAACGGTTCGGTGAAGTTTGACAACGACATACGCATTCCCATTAAGCCCATGATAGGTGTTATAGGCACCGCTCCTGAAAGCGATGTAATTCCTACTCAAACTCCCGGAGAACACGGAGGTAACATGGACATCAGAGATTTAGGAGCAGGCTGTCTTTTAT